>NZ_JAPTFX010000200.1:0-6415 GCF_030985895.1 Stenotrophomonas sp. Sm6012
CACCTCTGACAGATTCCGGCGGCTGTGGGTAGGTGTCGACCTTGGTCGACACGGTAGATCCACGCCATGCGTGGATGCTTTTCGATTCCAATTCGAAATATTCGATTCCGATGGAAATTCATCCACGCATTGCGTGGATCTACTGCAGATTGCGGAAATCTGTCGAAGGCGGGGTGGGTCCGGTTGCGGGGGCGTGAGCCGCATGGATGCGGCGACCGAGCTTACATGGGTGAGGGCGCTTTGCTTGCGAAGCACCGCTTCGCAAGCGCCCGAACGCACAGCCGCCAGCGGCTGGGCCGGGCCCCGGAGGGGGACTTGCAGCGTCCCCCGCAACCGGACCCACCCCGCCATTCCACGGATTGCCCGCTTTTGACGTTGCGGTTGCCGTTGATGTTGATTCGGCGGGTGCAGGGCGCAGCCCTGCATCAAACCCACCCCGTTACTTCTTCAGGAAGTTGTCCACCAGCAGGTGCTTCACATCGTCGAAGCGGCCGTTCAACACCGCCTTGGCCGCATACAGCGCAGTACCCGCGACCTGCTTCGCCTCGATCTGCGGCGGCATCACCAGCTCCGCGCGGCTGGTATGCACATCCAGCAGCGCCGGGCCGCGCTGGGACAGGAAGTCCTGCACCGCATCCTCCAGATCCTCGCTGCGGGTGACGGTGCGGCCATGGAAGCCGATCACCTCGGCCAGGCGGCCGAAATCCGGATTTTTCAGGTCGGTGTAGTTGTCCAGCAGGCCCTCCACCTTCTGCTCCAGCTCGACGAAGTTCAGCGAGCCGTTGTTGAACACCACCACCTTGATCGGCAGGTTTTCCTGCACCGCTGTCAGCAGGTCGCCGAGCAGCATCGCCAGGCCGCCGTCGCCGGACAACGAGATCACCTGCCGTCCCGGGAACGCCTTCTGCAGGCCAAGCGCCTGTGGCATCGCGTTGGCCATCGTGCCGTGCAACAGGCTGGTCAGCGTACGGCGGCGGCCGTTGACGCGGATATGCCGCAGCACCCACACCATCGGTGAGCCACCGTCGGCGGTGAACAGCGCATCGTCCGTCGCGTATTTCGACAACAACGCCGTCAGGTGCTGTGGATGGATCAGCTCGCCCTCGCCCGGCTGCTCTTCCTGTTCGCGCTTCTTCAGCGCCTTGTCGCGGCGCTCGATGCATTCGTCCAGGAAACTGCTGTCCTCGCGCGGCGGCAGCATCGGCAACAAGGCGTCCAGCGTCGGCGCGATGTCACCGACCACGCCCAGGTTCACCGGATGGCGGCGGCCCAGATGGCTGCCGTCGCGGTCGACCTGGATGATCGTGGCCTTGTCCGGATAGAACTGGCCCCACGCGAAATCGGCACCGAGCAGCAGCAACGTGTCGCACTCCATCAGCGTGTGGAAGCCCGATTCGATGCCGAAAATACCGGTCATGCCCATGTTGTAGGGGTTGTCAGGCTCGACGAAGTCCTTGGCGCGCGAGGTATGCGCGACCGGCGCCTGCAGGCGCCGCGCCAGTTCCAGCAGCTGCGGGTGTGCGCCCTGGCAGCCGGCACCGGCGTAGATGCCAATGCGCCTGCCCTGCCCCAGCAGCTCGGCGATGCGCTGCAGTTCAGCGTCGGACGGACGCAGCACCGGTTGGGTGTAGTGCACCGAGAACGGTACATCGTGCTTTACGTCGGCCTCGCTGATGTCGGCCGGCAGGATCACCACCGCCACGCCGCGGCGGCTGATCGCGGCCTGGCAGGCCAGCGCCACCACGCGCCGTGCCTGCGCAGGGCTGTGCACCTGTTCGCAGAACACCGTGCAGCTGCCATAGACCGCCTTGAAATCCACTTCCTGCGGGAACTCCATGCCGAGCTCGCTGGTGACGATCTGGCTGGCGATCAGCACCATCGGCGCGCGATTGCGGTTGCTTTCGAAGATGCCGTTGATGAAATGCAGGCCACCGGGGCCGCAGGAACCCGCGCAGGCGGTCAGTTCGCCACTCACCAGCGAATCGGCACCGGCAGCGAATGCGGCCACTTCCTCATGCCGCACGTGCACCCAGGCGATGTCACTGCCATGCATCGCATCGGTCACATGGTTGAGCGTATCGCCCACGATGCCATAACAGCGGCGGACGCCTGCCTGCTGCAGGGTGTCCACCACGATTTCGGCCACGCGCTTGCTCATCGGATACATCCTCGAACGGGGGAACGTCCGAGGCTAGACCCGGGGAAGTGATGCCTCCGTGGGCAAATCGCGCATCACCTCGATGTGCAAACTGCGGACGGATGTCCGGTCAATCGTTGACGTTGATCCAGCCCAGCACCGCGCCGTGTTTGGGATTCTGGTAGCGCAGCTTCATCCAGCCGTCCTGTTCATCCAGCATTTCCACACGGTCGCCCTGCACCAGGTAACGCGGGGTGCTGGATGCGCCGGGCTTGTCGAACAGGAACAGGCGCGCGGGCACCACGGTCGCCTGCTGACCACGCAGCGGCCCGCCGGGCGGTGCGCCCAGGCCATCGGCGATGGCGGTCTCCAGCACCTTTCCAGCGGGGTCATAGGTCCGCCAGACCGCCAGCGGGCCCTGCTCGTCGCTCTGCTCCCAACGCAGCGCGGCGTTCAGCGTGTCGCCCAGCATCAGTACGCTCTCGGCGCGGTACAGATAGAGCTTCGAACCTGCAAACCGATACTGGTCGGCGTACCACATCGGGCCGCTGCGGCAGCTGCTGGTGAGGGTGCGGCTCGCACGATCGACCGTCAGCCCCATCAGGTCACCGCAGCTGTCCTTGCCGTGGGTTTCAGCCTGCAACGCACGGAACCCGCCACTGGCAGGATCAAAGCGGTACACCGCCACCGCTTCATTGACCATGCCCACCGATGCGCGTGCGACCAGTTCCGGGTAACCATCGAAGTCGACATCCTCCAGACCCCACCGCGAATTGCCGTCCGCATCCGCTGCGCCGGCCAGCGTCTGGCGCTTGCCCGACGGCGAAAGCTGCACCGCGATGCTGCCATCCTGCTGCGGATCGGCGTGCGCCTGCACGTGGGCGGCCACCTGGAACCGCAGCGTTTCGCTGCCGTCCCCGCCCGCCTGCGCGGCCGGGGCCAGCACGCCTGCCAGCACCACGCCCAGCACCCACTCCCTGCAATCCATCATCGCTCCCTGCGGCACCGCGGCGGCACCTTCAACTCAGAACGATACCTCGACCGGCTGCCGCGACCACAGCACCGACTGATGCTTGGTCTGCTGCTTCCAGGCCAGGCGGATCGCCTCGATGTCGGCCCGGCGCTGCGGGGTGTCCTCGTGCAGCACCACCAGCACCTTGGTGCGCAGGCGGTTGGGCGAGGCATCGCCGCGGAACAGCCACTGGCCGTAGGCATCGAACACGGTCAGGCCATCCGGGAAGCGCGGGGTCACTTCCTTGTCCAGGAACGCGCGCCACTGCGCCTCGCTGATGGTGTCGGCCTGCGGACGGCTGCCTGCGCCCTGCTCTTCGCCCACGCCGAAATACAGCTCGCTGCGCACCCAGCCGTGGCCGTCGGACGGGCGTGCCGCATCGCCCTTCAGTTCGGCGGTGGTGGCCGTGGCGTACGCACTGGGCGCCTGCGAGGACAGGCTGGCGCAGCCGCTGGTGGCCAGCAGCACGGCAAAGACGAGGCCAAGGTGTTTCATCGGTACAGCTCCGGACAAGAGGGGGGACAAGGCGAGCCGGCAGCGTACAGCGCCACCGGCCCGGCGTGCTGATGCCAACCGGGCATCAGCTCATGCCGGACCGGCAGGGGCTTGCGTCGGCACCGGCCATCACGCGAAGATAATATATCGCTTCATCCGGATGGATGTAAGTGAAACTATCTCCCCCTTCCCCGTCGTCGTTGTTGCTGGAGCCCCCATGTCCGCCCGCCTGCCCGCGTCGCCGCTCGGCCTCGCCATCACCCTCGCGCTCTCCTCCGCCGCTGTCCCGGCCCTGGCCCAGGACGCCACCAACCTCGACACGGTGATCGTCACTGGCACCCGTGCCGCCGACCGCACCGTGCTCGAATCCACCTCCCCGGTGGACGTGCTCACCGCCGAGGACATCCGCAAGGCCGGCGTGGTCAACGGTGAACTGGGCAGCGCGCTGCAGGCGCTGCTGCCGTCGTTCAACTTCCCGCGCCAGTCCAACTCCGGTGGCGCCGATCACGTGCGCGCCGCGCAGCTGCGCGGCCTGTCGCCGGACCAGGTGCTGGTGCTGGTCAACGGCAAGCGCCGCCACCACACCGCGCTGGTCAACACCGACAGCAAGATCGGCAAGGGCACCACGCCGGTCGACTTCAATTCGATTCCGGTCAGTGCGATCAAGCGCATCGAAGTGCTGCGTGACGGCGCCGGAGCGCTGTACGGGTCGGACGCCGTGGCCGGCGTGATCAACGTGATCCTCGACAACGGCGGCGACGGTGGCGAGCTCGAAGCCAGTTACGGCGCCAACCACACCGACCTCAAGCCGATCGGCCGCACCCTCACCGATGGCCAGACCGGCAACATCAGCGCCAAGGTCGGCACCGTGCTGGGCGAGGACGGCGGCTTCCTGCGCGTCGGCCTGGAGTACAAGCATCGCAACGGCACCAACCGCGCCGGCTTCGACCAGATTCCGCCATGGGACCAGACCCCGGACAACCTGGCGTTGCAGGGCAAGCGCAACTACGTGCTGGGCGATGGCAAGAGCAAGGACATCAACCTGTGGCTGAACACCGAGATTCCGGTCGGCCAGACCTCGACCTTCTACGCCTTCGGCACCTTCAACCAGCGTGACACCGAAGGCGCGAACTACTTCCGCTATCCCGATGGCGATGCCAACTGGAAGCAGGTCTATCCGAACGGCTACCGGCCGATCTCCGAAGGCGAGAACCGCGATGTGCAGGCGGTGGCCGGCATGCGCGGCCAGTGGGGCGAGTGGAGCTATGACGGCAGCCTGGATTACGGCCAGAACGACTTCACCTACCGCCTGCGTGATTCGCTCAACGCGTCGCTGGGACCGACCAGCCCGACCCGCTTCAAGACCGCTGATTACGAGTACGCGCAGACCGTGGGCAACCTCGACCTGAGCCGTGTGTTCACCCAGAGCGACAGCATCAGCCACACGCTCGGCCTGGGCGTGGAAGCGCGACACGAGCGCTACCAGACCCGCCCGGGTGACCCGGCCAGCTACGCTGCCGGCCCCTACACCGACCGCCCGACCGGTTCGCAGGCCGGTGGCGGCCTGACCCCGCAGGACGCGGCAAACCTGTCGCGCGACGTGGCCAGCGCCTATGCCAGCCTGTCCAGCCAGTTCGGCGAGAAGTTCTCCACCGACCTGGCTGCGCGCTACGAGCACAACGACGACTTCCGCGGCGAACTGACCGGCAAGCTCGGCCTGCGCTACGAATTCACCCCGGCGTTCGCCCTGCGCGGTGCTATTTCCAACAACTTCCGTGCGCCGTCGCTGGCGCAGATCGGCTACGAATCCACCTCCACCGGCTACAACGCCGGCGGCCAGCTGGTGCAGGGGCGCCTGCTGTCGGTCAACAATCCGATCGCGCGCGGCCTGGGTGCGCAGAACCTGAAGCCGGAAAAGTCGATCAACACCTCGCTGGGCTTCACCAGCCGCATCGGCGAGCACTTCGACCTGTCGCTGGACTTCTTCCAGATCGACATCGACGACCGCATCGCATTGTCGGAGAGCATCACCGGTGACGCACTGACCGACTACGTGGCGGCCAACTACGGTGTCAGCGGCCTGCAGAGCGCCAGCTTCTTCGTCAACGCCGCCGACACCCGCACCCGCGGCGCCGAACTGGTGAGCAACTGGCGCCAGTCGCTGGGCGATGGCCAGCTGTTGCTGACCGGCACCTACGCCTACACCAAGACCACGTTGAAGAACGTGCTTGCCACGCCGCCACAGCTGCGTGCACTGAGCCCGGACTACGTGCTGTTCGGCATCGAAGAGACCAATACGCTCACCGATGCCACGCCGCGCACGCGTGGCAGCGTCTCGGCGGCGTGGAGCAACGACCACTGGTCGCTGAGCACGCGGGTGAACCGCTACGGCAGCGCTACGCGCGTGTTCAACTTCGGTGATGGCTACATCCCGCGCCAGACCTACCAGGCCGAATGGCAGCTGGATGCGGAAGTGGAGTACCGCATCACCCCGCGCTGGAGCGTGGCCATCGGCGGCCAGAACCTGACCGACAACTACCCGGATCGATCCAACAGCGATATCCACTACTTCGGCAACCTGCCGTATGACGTGCTGTCGCCGATCGGCAGCAACGGCGCGTACTACTACGGCCGCGTCCGCTATACCTTCTGATTCACCAGCCCGGTAGTGCCGGCCGCTGGCCGGCAACCGCGAGGTGCATCCATGGGCCATGAAGTTGCCGGCCAGCGGCCGGCACTACCCCGATTCGTAGCCTGACCTCGACCCCACG
>NZ_JAPTFX010000201.1:0-6405 GCF_030985895.1 Stenotrophomonas sp. Sm6012
CGACCAAGCCTACATGGACGTATTTACGGCGTCCCCCTCAACCGGACCCACCCCGCCAACCCACGGATAGCCCGCTTTTGAAGTTGACGTCGCCCTGGCTTGAAGCAGGTGCAGGGCTGCAAGCCCTGCAAAACGAACAACTCCCCTACTTTGCCTGCTCGCAGAATTTCTGCCGGTACTCGAGCGCCTTCGGCATCAGCGCCTGCAGGTTCTGGATGCGCGTACCCGGGTTCGGATGGGTGGACGCGAACTCCGGCGGCGACTGCCCGCCACTGGCCTGGCCCATGCGCTGCCACAACGGCACCGCCTCGCGGGGATCGAAGCATGCCGCTGCCGCCAGCATCAGCCCCACCTCGTCGGCCTGCGTTTCGTGGCTGCGCGCGTAAGGCAACAGGTAACCGTAGCCCATCGCCGACATCATCATCTGTTGCTGCTGTGCATCCATGCCGCTGGCGGCACCGGCCACTTGGCCGATCTGGGTCAGCTTCTGCTGCGCCATGCGCTGGGCGCCATGCCGCAGCAGCGCATGGGCGATCTCGTGGCCCATCACCACCGCCATCGCATCGCGCGTACGCGCCACCGGCACCAGGCCGGTATAGACCGCCATCTTGCCGCCCGGCAGGCAGAACGCATTGGCCTGATCGGAGGGAATCACGTTCACTTCCCACTGGAAATCGCGCGCGAAATGCGCCGGCTGCACGCCGTGCTCCTGTGCAAGCGCGGTCTCCACCACATCGACCTTGGCGATCAGCCGCTGGGCGATGTCACGCACGTCGCGCGCGATCGGTGCGTTGGGATCCATCGGCCGTTCCTGCGACAGGATCTGCTGGTACGCCTGCAGCCCCAGCGCGGTCTCCTGGCGTGCGTCCAGGCTGCTGTCGATCATCACCTTCTCGCCGGTGTAGGGATCGACCGTGCGGTTGGAGAACCAGTAGAACACCGCGTAGCCGGCGGCCAGCAGCAGCACCCACCAGCGGATGTTGCCGAACAGGCCACGCCGCTGTGGGCCTTGGGGCGAGCGGGAAAAGGGATCGTTGCGCATCGGGTGGTCGTCCGGCAGGCCCCGCCGGCCGGCGGGCACGGCGCAATCTTAGTGTGCCGACGCCAGCAGCGGGTGAAGCCGGACCCCGCTCAGATACCGCGCACCAGCCGGAAACCGATACGTGCGTTGGTGGTATCCGAATCCTGCGATTGCCGCCAGGCCGCGCGGGTCTGCTCCGGCGCGTTGGCCCAGTTGCCACCGCGGATGACCCGGGACCGGCAACCCGGGTTGAACCAGGCCACGCCATCGGAAGGGGCCCGCCGGTAGCTGGCGTGCCAGCAATCGGCCACCCATTCGCTCAGATTGCCGCCCATGTCGTGCAGGCCGAAGGCATTGGCCTGGAACGTGGCGACTGGCGCCGGCCCCCACCAGCCATCGCCGTAGCCGATGAACGCGTTGTGCCAGTGCCGGCCCGACGGCGATACGTCCTTGCTGCCGGTGAAGTTGCCGCTGCCCGGCGGCGGCGTACCGGCATCCCCCCAGGGATAACGGCCGCTGCTGCCGGCGCGCAGCGCATATTCGAACTCGGCCTCGCTGGGCAGGCGGTAGCTGCGCCCGGTCTGCTCGGACAGCCACGCCGCGTAGTTCTCGGCATCACGCACGCTCACGTGCATCACCGGTGAGTTGCCCAGTGCACGACCGCCGTCGTAGTCCGAACGCCAATCCACGCCACTGCGGCGGATGAAGTTGCCGCTGCGCTCGTCATAGACCACCGAATGGCCCCTGCGGGTCGCCCGCGGGCGCGCGCTGGTCGCCTTCACGTAACGCTCGAAATCGCTGACCGTGACCTCGGTGATCGCCATCGCGAAGCCGCGATCGAAGCGCACATAGTGCGACGGACGCTCGGCATCACTGGCACCCGGCTCGGTGTCACCTGCCCCCATCTGGAAACCGCCATGCGGTACCACCACCATCTGCGGGCCGCGACCACCATCACGCATCGCGTCACTGAACACCTGGCCGGGACGGAAGCTGCCGTAGTGGGTGGCCAGGTCGATGCGCTCGCGCAGCTGGCCGACCACCGCATCGCCCGGCAGGGCGATGCGCAGGGCCTCGGCCAGCTTCTCGCGCGCCGGCTTCAGTCCTTGTGGTGTCGCCAGATCGCGCAGGCCGTCGTCACGCAATCGCAGCAGCGTGGCGGCACGGATCTGTTCGATGCGCTCGAACGCATCGGCGATGGTCGGTGACGAATCGCGCACCTTGCTTGCCTCGGCCAGCCAGGTGCCTGCGCCGGCGAAATCCCGTGCCCGCGCGGCGTCCTCGGCACGACGGATCAAGCCGCTCTCGGCGGCCGCCAGTCCTTGCCGGGCGCGTCCATTGTGCTCATCCAGCGCCAGCGCCTCACGGAAGTTGCCGATGGCGCCGTCGCCATCCTCTCCGATCCGGTCCGAACGCAGGTCCTCTTCGCCGGCGCGGTTGTACGCCACCACGCGCTGCGCGGTCTCGACCCGCCCCTGCAGCACACGCACCTTCTCGTCCTTCGGCGCGAGTGTCAGCAGCACCAGCGCCTGGCGACTGGCCTCGGCCAGCGCCTCGCGCTGCTTCAGCGGCCGTACCAGCAGCGCATCGGCCTGCTGTTGCAGGCGCTGGCGGGCGCGCTGCAGGCCCTGCCGGGCCTGGCGGTCATCGGGATTCTCCTCCTGTACCGCCAGCCACAAGGGAATGGCAGCATCGGCATCCTCGTAGAGCCGGCCTTCGGCAAAGGCCTGCTCGGCCGCGCGCCGCAGCTGCGCCAGGCTGCGGCCCTGGCGGTCGACCCGCGGCGGCGTCCAGCGCTGCACGTCCTCGGCGGCATCCTCACCGGCAATGGTCACGCTGCCCTGCCCGGCTGCCTGCGTCCGGTCGACCGCCGCGCTTTCCTGTGGCCGCGCCGGCTCGTCAGCGGCGCGCTCCGGCGCCGACGACGGCGACGGTGTGCAGCCGGCCAGGGCAACGGCCAGGGCGGTGCACAGCGCGGGCGACAACGGAAAACGCAAGCAGGACCTCCTTCTGCACGGACGCGGACCGACGTTAGGCTATTCTCCCCTGCCTGAGCAAACCCGAGTAGTAGGCCCTGACCCGTGGCAACCTGGATCACCACCCCCGCCGAGCTGGATGCGTACTTCCAGCAGCGCCCGAGCCGCATCGGCCTGGACACCGAATTCATCCGTGAACGCACCTTCTGGCCGCAGCTGGCGCTGGTGCAGATGGCCGTCGGGCAGGACATCCTGCTGATCGACCCGCTGATTCCTGGCATGACCGAGGCGCTGGCACCGTGGCTGGCCGATGAATCGATCACCAAGGTGATGCACAGCGCCAGCGAAGACCTGGTCGCCTTCAAGTGGGCCTGCGGCGTGCTGCCGCGCCCGTTGTTCGACACCCAGATCGGTGCCTCGCTGGCCGGCATCGGTGGTGGCATGGGTTACCAGAAGCTGGTGGCGGAAATCACCGGCGTGGCCCTGGCCAAGGGCGAGACCCGCTCGGATTGGATGCGCCGCCCGCTGTCCGAGTCGCAGCTGCAGTACGCCGCCGACGATGTAGAGCACCTGTTTGCCCTGCATGACGCCATCGATGCCAGGCTGCAGGCCCTGGGCCGCCAGCAGTGGCTGCACGACGACGGCGAGCGCCTGCTGGCCAGCGTTGCCAACGACGAAGACCGTTGGCCACACCTGGCGATGCGCTCGGCGCAGTTCCTCGATGCCGCTGCACAGCGCCGCCTGCTGCGCCTGCTGCGTTGGCGCGACGTGCAGGCGCGCAGCAGCGATCGTCCGCGCAGCTGGATCCTGGACAACGAACTGGCCGCCACCCTGGCGCGCACGCCACCGGCCGACGCCGACGCGCTGGGCACGCTGTTCGAGCAGTTCCCGAAGGCACCGCGCAAGCTGGCTGGCGCCGTGTGGCAGGCGCTGCAGACGCCGCTGGCCGATGAAGCCGAGGCACCACTGGCACTTCCGGCCAACGACAGCAACAAGCAGGCACTGAAGAAGCTGCAGGATGCAGTGGCCGAGCGCAGCCGCGAACTGGGCCTGCCGGATGGGGTTCTGGCGTCGCGCAAGCACCTGGAGAGCTACCTGGAACGTCGCCAATGGCCCGCTGCATTGGCCGGCTGGCGCCAACAGGAACTGGAATCGCGACTGCAGGCCCTGCTGCCCGCACGCTGACGGTGCCCGGCGTCGGGATTGCCCCGGCGCCTGCACGGTGAATCGAGCATCTGCCACGCTTGCCGACGCAGGCGCAGGACTGTCCAATAGCGTCCCCGCTATCGTTGGACTGCAACAGATGACAAATGGAATTGCGAAGGATGGACTCTCCGCCGAGGACCTGGCCTGGCGTGCAGCAGCGCGCGCCGCATTGCAGGAGCGGCGCTACGCCGAACTGGACGCACTGCTGGCACCGCACGAGCAGGCCTGGCTGGACGGTGAAAGGCCGCTGCCGGGCATCCGCTGGCGCCTTCGCAACCTGCATGACAAGGCACTGACCCTGGACGAGCGCCTGCAGCAGACGCAACAATGGGTCGCTGCCGCGCCGCACAGCTACTACGCGCACCTGCGCCTCGGTGCCTGTTGGGAATCCGCCGCCGGCGAGCTGCGCAGCGCCGACGTCGCCGCACTGGTCGAAGACAGCCAGTGGCTGGCCGCACAGCAGGCGCGCGACCATGCCGTGCATGCCTACCTGCAGGCGATCCCGCTGTCGGCGCGGCCGGCATTGGCGCTGGATGGCATCAAGCGCATCACCAGCTACCTGCGCGAGCCGGACTGGCTGCTGGCGCTGCAGGCCGGCCAGGTGCCCGAGCCCGAGGAGGTGGCACTGGCCGAGCACTATCCGCAAGCCTGGCCGCAGGCATTGCAGCTGCTGTCACGTTTCGGCGCGCCGCTGCGGACGCTGCCCGGCAGCCTGCCGCCCGTGCTGCGCGAGCGCAGCCAGGACGATTTCGATGCGCCGTTGGCCTACTGGATGCGCCTGGTGCTGGAACAGCGCGCCGACGACCTGAGCACGCTGGAAGACACCCTCTATTACCTGTACCCACGCTGGGGCGGCAGCCATGAAGCCATGGAGGACTTCATCGAAGGAGGCTGGTGCCGTGGCCTGGAGCTTGCGCAGAGCAACGCGCTGCGCTGGCGAAAGGAACAGGATTGGATGACCGACCTGCCACACCGCGAAGATGCCGACGCGATAGGCGTGCACGAGCGTGCGTATGCACAGATCCTGGACTGGCACCTGGACCGCAACCTGCGCGCCGAGGTTCTGGCCCAGCGTGCCGGGCTGCGCTACCGGCTCGGCCGGATCGAAGGCAGCGAAGACCAGGTGCAGTGGGACGCCGGGCACATGCGGGCGGTGTTCGAGGATCTGCAGCAGGCGTGGGCGCTGGACCGCGACATGGTGCTGCACGAAGGCTTCAGCAACCTCGAAGCCTGCACCTGGTTCGCCCATGTCGACGGGGCAGAGGCGCTGTTCGCGCAGGTGGTGGACTACGCCGCTCGCGAGGGCGACTCCGCGATCGGCCTGCTCTGGGCTGCCACCGCCGTCGAGCATGGACTGCTCGGCCAGACCGCCGACCCCGTGCGCGCCGATGCCCTGCTCCAGCGCGCCCTGAAGCTCGCGCCGCAGGACAACACCTCGGCGGTCACCTTCGCCTCCAACCTGTTCTGCGATGTCTCGCAGTCCGCCGGTCTCTCGCTGCTGCAGCGCATGGCCGAAGCCGGCGACGCCGGCGCGATGTCGGCACTGTGCGACCTGTACAAGGGCCGCCTCGGCGGCCGCGACCAGCCGCAGTTCGTCGATGCGGACAAGGCCGCCTACTGGCAGGAGCGTGCGGTGGAAGGCGGCGACCTGATCGCCACCTACAACCTGGGCGTGCGCCTGGTGGCGGCCGGCGGTGAGCACAATGAAGCGCGTGCACGTGAACTGTACCTGCGCTGCCTGGACGGGTCCGAGGCGGGCGAGCGCGTCTGGGGCCCCACCTGCCGCAACCTGGCCTGCCTGGCGATGGATGGCCAGAACGACGCACACAAGCGCGAAGCGGTCGAACGCGCGCTGATCCCACTGTGGTGGCGCGGTGACGACGACGACAAGCTGTGGGCGGCCGGCTACCTGGCCGACATCTACCACTTCGGCAACGGCGTGCCGGCCAACGCGTTCCTGGCCCTGGCCTGGCTGCAGCGCGCCAGCGAGATCGACCCGGAGTACGTGGACGTGGTGCGCATGGCGCCGCTGATCAACGGCGAAGGGCGCTGGTTCGGCGCCAGCCGTGCGCGCAAGCAGCAGGCGCAGGACCGGCAGCAGGTGGACAGCGCGACCTGGGCCCTGACCTTCGGCCAGCGCAGCCAGGAAAGCGACCTCACCGCGGTCTGAAGCAACGAAAAGGGCGGCCCGGATCACCGGGC
>NZ_JAPTFX010000202.1:0-6251 GCF_030985895.1 Stenotrophomonas sp. Sm6012
CCCGCTGTGGCCGGCCGGGGCCGGGCAACCTCGCCAACCGGGCAGCCCGCAGCTGCCGGCCGCTGCCCGGCACGCCCCTAACGCTGCAGCGCCTCCTGCACCGCGGCCGCCACATCGGTGTTGTCGATGTAGCGGCCGTCGTTCCAGCCCACGTGCTGGCGGTAGCCGGCATCGACGCCACGCACGCGCTTTGCAAGCAGCTCCGCGCCCGCGCCCTTGGCCCACAGCGGCACCAGCGCGTTGGAGTGGTTGCCGGTGGGGCGGAAGCTCATCCCCGGCATGCGACCGCGGCCGTTGTTGCGCACCGGCTGGAAGGCGACGTTCTGTGCATCGGGGCCCATCGGCATGCTGTTGTCGTGGTCGGTGGTGACGATCAGCAGGTTGCGCTCCCAACCACCGTTGCGCTCGATCCAGTCCACCACCGCCGCCACCGCGTCGTTGAACTCCACGGTTTCCTCGATCAGGCGGCCGTACTGCGGCTGGTCGCTGCATTGGCCGTAGTGCCATTCGGTGCCGCAGGCACTGGTGTGCGCGGCCCAGTCGGTGGCGCCGCCTTCCACCATCAGGAACAGGCCGTTCGAAGAGCGCTGCTGCAGGAACCGCAGCGCACCGCGGGTCATGGTCGCAAGATCCGGCACGCTGTCGATCTTCCTTACGCCCGAGGGCATGGCCGCATCCTTGCCCAGCACCTGCAGCTGGCGTGCCTGCTGCAGCGTGTTGGCCACGCGTGGCACGCCGATCAGCGGCCGGTCGGCCGGCAGCTGGCCCTGCGCCAGCGCGGCGAATTCCTCCTTGCCGCGGATCAGGCGCCACGGCCCCAACGGGTTGCCGCCAATGGTGCGGCCCGCTTCCAGCTGCAGCCAATCCTGCTGCGACACCCATTCCCACGGAGTCGCGCAGCCTTCGGCCGGCGCTGCATCATCCGTGGTCGGCCCACAGGCCAGGCCATCCACGCTGTAGCCGGGGCCACCGGTGCCCATCACCAGGTCCATGTGGCCCTGTGCCAGCATCTGGTGAGCGATGGCGTGGTAGTTGTTGCGCGATGCGTTCTGCGCCGCGAACGCTGCCGGCGTGGCATGCGCGAACGGCACCGAGGTGACCACGCCGGTGGCCATGCCCAGGCGCTTGGCGCGCAGCGTGTTGAACTCGACCGGATTGCCGTCGTTGTTGTAGTTGATGGCGTTGTTGTAGGTCTTGATGCCCGAGGACAACGCGGTGCCCGCTGCCGCGCTATCGGTCGCCACCGCCGCCAGGTACTGGTAGCCCACGAACGGCAGGTCCGGCGCGGGCACCGGTTCGGTATCCCAGGCCTTGCCCACGTCATAGCCGAGGGTCTGCGCGTTGTCGCGGGTCGGCTGGCTGCTGGAATTCAACGGGAACGTGGTCACCGCCAGGCGCTGCGGGAAATCCGCATAGGGGGCACCTTCTCGGCTGCCGTACTGCCAGTAGGCGGCGGCATCCCAGGTGCCCCAACCGGCGCCGTCGTTGATCATCACGATCACGTTGTGCGGTCGCGCTTCGGCGGAAGGCACAGCCTCGGCGCGCAGGTTGGGCTGGCAGCCCGCCAGCGCTGCCAGCGTGATCAGCAACGAGGAATGGAGCCAGCGGCATGGCGCGTGTGCAGTCATTGGATATCTCGTCGGGCCAGCGGCGGCCCACAATGACGATACGTTATATCGTTTCAATGTTGCAGCTTCATGCAGCCGCCGCGCACTATCCTGCGGCTCTCCATTGCCACCGCATCCTCCATGTCCCTCCCCGTTCCAGAACGCGCGCCGCTGTCCTTGATCACCCTGGATGCGGCCACCTTCGCGGTGATCCACCAGCACAACGCAGAAACCGCGCGGCAACCGGCATCACTGACCAAGTTGATGACCGCCTACGCCGCGTATGCATGCGTCGAAGAACGCGGGCGCGCATGGGACGAAGTGGTCACCATTACCGACGACGATGTGCATGCGGTGGCCGATGACGAAACGCGCATGGGCCTGGTGCCTGGCGAAACAATTACTCTGGCACGCCTGCTGGAAGGCTTGATGATCGTCTCCGGCAATGACGCTGCATTGGCGATCGCGCGCCACCTGGACGGATCGCAGACCGCATTCCTCGATCGCATGAACCGGCATGCACGCCAGCTTGGCCTGCGCAGCACCTGGTTTGCCAGCGTCTCCGGCATCACCACCGCGCACCATGCCTCCAGCGCGCGCGACATGGCGGTGCTCGCCGCCTGCCTGTTGAATGACCATCCGCAGATACTGGCAATCACCGTGCAGCGCGCGTTCGCGCATGGCAGCTTCAGCCGCAGCAACCAGAACGCCCTGCTTGGCGAAAACGGCGTGGATGGATTGAAGACCGGCTACACCCAGGCAGCAGGCTTCTGCCTGGCCGCCACCGCATGCCGGTCAGTGCCCGGGCGCGATCAGCCGGTACGCCTGATCACCGTGGTGCTGGGTTCTGAAAGCCGCGACGCTCGCGATGCTCTTGTGCGCGAGCATCTGGCCGCGGGGTTCGCGGCGCTGGCCGGCAACACCGCCGACGCCTGAGCGGCTCAGCTTCGCTTGACCGTCGCCACGATCAAGCGCTGCAGCTCGGCCTCGGCGTCGCCCTTGTCCAGCGCGCCGGCAGCCACGGCTTCCGACAGCGCTTCAGCCGCACCCAGAATCGCCCAGCGCCGCGCCAGGGGCAGGCCCCCTTCGGCGGCGAACGGGCCCAGCCAGACCTGGCAGTTGTCGATGAAATCCTGCTGGTAGCGCCGCCGCACCTGGTACAACTCCGGCGCACCAACCAGAGCCGCGAGGATGCCCTGCACTTCACTGCCCTGGCTGAGGATGCAGTCGATGTAGCCGGAGGCGATGGCCGCCGCGCGATCGGCCAGCTGCGCCCTGGCGCGGCCGATGCGCTCGTGGAAGACCACGGTCTGCCGGCCGTCATAGTCATCGTAGAGCGCCGCCAGCAGTCCATTGCGGGTCACGAAGTGATCGTAGGCCACCGGCTTGGTCACGCCCGCCGCCTCGGCCAGGCGTCCCAGCGTCAGTGCATCGGTGCCTTCCTCGCCGACCAGCGCCCAGGCCACGTCCAGCAACTGGCGGGCGCGTTGCTCGCGGGTCAGTCGGCGGCGTGTCGGAGCGGGCGTGGCAGGCATCGGCAGGGCACGGCAATCAGCGCATCGGAGTACCGATTTTACGGCCGATCTCCGCTGCCGACTGCAGATGCGCCCCGGCTGCGCCGGAATCGGCATCCAGCAGCAGTTCGGATGACAGCACGCGCGCACCGCAGTAGTCGAAGATACCCATGTCGATCTGGGTTTTCATCGCCGCCCCATAGCCGCGCCGCTCGATCATCTCCGCGCCGGCGCCGCCCACCCCGACCAGGTGCACGCGCAGCCGTTGCAGCTTCTTCTGCACCTTGCCGTCGGCGCCTTCCTGGTAGGCCCAGCCCTGGGTGAACACGCGGTCGATCCAGCCCTTCAGCAGCGCCGGGAACGACCACCAGTACAGCGGGTAGACCAGCACCAGCGTGTCGGCCGCATCCAGCCGCGCCTGCTCGGCGGCGACATCGGCCGGCGCAGCGCCGGTGCCGCGGAACAGGGCCTGGTCCTGCAGGCTGAAGCGCGGATCGAAGCCCTCGGCCATCAGATCGGCGTGGGCCACGCTGTTGCCGGCACCGGCTGCGCCGATGGCCTCGCCGATGCGCCCGGCGATGGCGTGGGTCAACGAGGAAGGATCAGGATGGGCGATGACGATGAGACTGTGCATGGGAGAGCTCCGGGATTCACTAACTACCAATGGTAAGTAATGAAATCCGGCGCACCAGCCCCATCGATGGGATGCTGTTTCCGCATCCACCGTATAGTGCGGCGCTCGCCCGTGAGATGCCCGCCGATGCACCGACACCTGCTTGCCCCGCTGCTGGCCCTGCTGATGACGATGGCCGTTCCATCCGCCGTGGCCGGTGAACTCGGTCCGGAAGATTCCGCCGCCCTGCGCAGGGAGGTGCAGGCGATGATGGACGCCTTCGCCCGCGGCGATACCGACCTGATCATCGCGCGCACCCATCCCAGCCTGAAGCTGGCTGCCGGTGGCGATGAGGCCTATGCGCGGATGACGCGCGACACCGTGAAGCAACTGCACAAGGCGGGCGTCACCATCGTCAGCGACGAGGCGGGCGTGCCTGGGCGCACCTACGCCGCCGGTGACGAGGAAGTCTGCTTCGTGCCACGCCAGTCACTGCTGCGCGTGCGCGACGCGCCGATGCGCAGCACCTCGTTCATGGTCGCCGTACGCCGGGTGGGCACGACGCAGTGGAGCTATCTGGACGGTGCCGCGCTGCTGGACAACCCCGCGCTGCTGCGGCAGCTGCTGCCGGCGCTGGAACCGGGAGTGGTAGTGCCGAAGGGCGGGATGGAAGCGCTGTAGTCGCTGGCGCATCCCTCCAGGCACGGTGCGGATCCACGGACCGCCCTGCAGAACCGGGCCCACACCGGATTTCCGTCAACGGAACAGCGCGTTCAACGCCGCGCCCGAGGCCGCCTGCTGCAGGCCATCGAAGCAGCCGTCCTGCACGATCGGTTGGGTCGCCTGCATCAAGCCACCCCACGCCGCGCGGGCCAGCGCGCCACCGAGGCTGACCCGGCGCACGCCGAGTGCGGCGATGTCCTGCAGGCGCATGGGCGTCGGTCCACCCACCAGCAGGTTCACCGGCTTCGATCCTGCCGCGGCCACCACCGCGCTGATCTGCTCAGGCGTGCTGATGCCCGGCGCGTACAGTACGTCGGCACCGGCCTCGGCATAGGCGCGCAGGCGCTGCAGGGTGTCCTGCAGGTCCGGCACCCCCACGAAGAAGTTCTCGGCGCGGCCCACCAGCAGCACATCGCCGCCGGCGTGGTCGATCGCCGCACGGGCCGCACGCAGGCGCTCGACCGCCTGTTCGATCGGGCGCAGCGGTGCATCGGCCACACCGCTGGCATCCTCGATCGACAATGCCGCGACGCCGGTATCGATCGCCGCGGCCACCGACTCTCCCACCGCCGTTGGCGTGGCACCGAAGCCATCCCCGAAGTCGGCGTTCACCGGCAGTGGCGTCGCCCCCACCATCAGGCGCAGATGCTCCAGCGTGGCCTGCAGCGAAACCGCACCATCCGGCCGCCCCTCGCTCCAGGCGCAGCCGGCACTGGTGGTCGCCAGGGCCAGGAATCCCTGCCGCTGCAGGTAGCGCGCACTGCCCACGTCCCACGGATTGGGCAGCACGAAGCAGCCCTGCGCATGCAGCTGGCGGAAGGCCGCGCGCCTGCGCGGGAAGTCGGCGTCGATCGAGGTCATGGCGGGCTCCGGCACGGCACAGCGGCACCCTAGCCCGGCCATCGCCTGCGCTCAATGGCGGCATGCGCAGGCGCATGAGGTGATGCCGCCTGCTTATTGGACGCGGCCGAGGGCCGTGCCGGAGCGTGCTTGCCTGCCCCTCATGCTGCCACGGAGCCGTTCATGCACCCGGACCTGGATTCCCCCGCTGACACCTACATCGACGCAGGCGACGATGACGCGCAGTGGGCCGACCTGCTGTCGCCCGCCCGCCGGCGCCTGATCGCTTCGGCCGGGCTGGCCGCCGGCGGCCTGGCCAGCGCGTCGACGGCAGCGGCAGCCACGCGCGACGACCGTGCCGTGAACACCACCGAGCCCGGGAAGCCCGGCTTTCGCGCCATCGTCCCGCCGGCGGCGAAGGGCAGCAGCCCTTGGGGCCAGGCCACGGCCAGCGAACCCACCCCGCGTCCGGCCAGCGTGCGTCCCGGCGAGGCCACGCTGCCCGCCACCCCACGCGCGTATACCGACATCAAGAGCTATCACGCACACATCTACTTCGATGAAGACAGCTTCGAGAAGGCCGCCCTGCTGCGGCGCTGGGCCGCCGAACGCTTCCCGGTGGAACTGGGCAACTGGAACCTGGAGCCGCGCGGGCCGCACGTCACGCCTTCGTTCTACTTCGGCTTCACCAACGACCTGCTGCCGGTGCTGGTGCCCTGGCTGCAGCTCAACAGCCTGGGCCTGACCATCCTGATCCACCCCAATACCGGCGACGGCCGCGCCGACCATCTGCATTACGCGCTGTGGGTGAACCGCGCGCAGCCGGTGAATGCCTACAACTGGCCGGCACCGAAGCCCGGCGAACGGGAGCCGCTGGAGGAAGTCTTCCCGAACGTGGTGCCGACAGTACCGCTGGAGACCTGAGCGGGTGCGTGGCGGGGGCGGTGGGTGGCG
>NZ_JAPTFX010000203.1:0-6193 GCF_030985895.1 Stenotrophomonas sp. Sm6012
ATGGCCCGGCCTTTTCCGTTGCATCGTCGATGTCATCCACACAGGGTGTGGATCTGCCTCAGCGGCTCACTGCTTCCACTGCAGCTTCATCGTCGGCGACGGCCGCCGCGTCGGCAGCGGCACGTGCCGCCGAGGCAGCAACGCCCTCGGCGCTGGCCCCATCCACCTGCACGCGCACTTCCACCAGGCCGGCGCCGTTGTTCAGGCTGGTCACGTCAACGGTGTAGTGGCCGGCCGGCAGCGTTTCCTGCAGGCGCGCGTTGGTGCCATTGCCACCATCGTCGTCGGACAGCTCGACATTGGCGCCAACCACACGCAGCACGGTGTCGACCTGGCTGGAGATCGCATCCAGGCGCACATCGGCCGCACGGTCCAGGGTCAGCAGGAAGCGGCGGCGACCTTCGCTGTCGAGCATGGTGTACACGCTGCCCGAGGTCGGCAGTGGCGTGCCATCGCGCTCGACCAGATTGCCCGGCAGTTCGATGCGGGTGGCCGACAGGGTAAACATGCCATTGACGTCGTCACCGAGGCCCCGCGCGCTCAGGGTGTACTTGCCCGGCTTCAGCGACAGGCTCAGGCGCGAGTTGGTGCTGTCACCGCCATCGTCGTTCTCGGCATCCACGCCCTGGCCGGACACCTTCAGCACCGGATCAAAGACATCCGACACCAGCCGGATCTCGTACAGGCCTTCCTTCTCCACTTGCAGGGTGTAGTCCTGCGCGTCGCCATCCAGCATGTCGACGATTTCGCCACTACCCACCAGCGGCTTGCCGTCATACGGCTTCAGCTTCTCGGCACGCAGGCGGTACGGACCGAAAGCGGACGGGCCATCAGCATTGACCGCCACCTGGTAGGTGCCGCCACCGTTGGCACGGAATGCCAGCGAGACGTCGCCTTCGCGCTCGTAGACGGTAGTGCTGGTGGATACCAGGCTGCCGTTGTTGAACACGGCGATCGAACCGCTGAGCCTGCCGGTCAGCTTCAGGCCGACCAGATCCTTGTCGTCCAGCTTGATCTGGTAAAGCTGGTGATGGCTGCCGTCGTTGAAGTTGATGCCGCTGCGCGTGGTGATCTCGCCGGACACCGGCTTGTCGAATTCGAGCGACGCGGCCTTGCCCGCATCCATGCCCGCACCGATGCGGTTGCAACCGCCGGCGACCAGAGCCGCGGCAACGGCCAGTGTGAGTGCTGCCAAACGCATGTTGTTTCTCCTTGGCCTTCCATGTAATGCCCACGTACCGGCCGGGTACGCGGGGGCGGAAAAGATACCCGCAAAAGCAAACGCCGGCGTGATGCCGGCGCTGCCTTTTCATCCAGCGATGGAACCGATCAGCCGTTCCACTTGCCCAGCGCGGCCAGGCCATTGTCCTTGGCGCGCTCGTACACGGTCTTCTGGGCAGCGGCGTAGTTGCCCTTCATGTCCTTGGCCCACAGCTTCAGTGCAGCCTGCTGCATGGCGCGGCCGTAGGAGAAGCTCAGCGGCCACGGCAGGTTGCCCAGCTGGTTCATCGCGTTCAGGTGCTCGGTGGACTGCTCGTCGCTCTGGCCACCGGACAGGAACACCACGCCCGGCAGGATCGCCGGCACGGTGCTCTTCAGGCACATCACGGTCGACTCGGCCACTTCCTCGACGTCGGCCTGCTCGTCGCAGCCCTTGCCCGAGATGACCATCGATGCCTTCAGGATGGTGCCTTCCAGCAGCACGTTCTGCTGGTACAGCGCATCGAACAGCGAACGCAGGGTGGCTTCGGTGACTTCGTAGCAGGTCTCGATGTCGTGGTCGCCGTCCATGATCACTTCCGGCTCGACCATCGGCACCAGGCCGCATTCCTGGCACAGGGCAGCATAGCGGGCCAGCGCGTGGGCGTTGGACTCGATGCAGGTGCCCGACGGGATGCTCTCGCCGATGTTGATGACTGCACGCCACTTGGCGAAGCGCGCACCCAGCTTGTAGTACTCCTGCAGGCGCTCGCGCAGGCCGTCCAGGCCTTCGGTCACCAGCTCGCCCGGGCAGCCGGCCAGCGGGTGCGCACCCTTGTCCACCTTGATGCCCGGAATCATGCCGTGGTCGGCCATGTACTTGGCGAACGGCACGCCGTCCTTGGTCGACTGGCGGATGGTTTCGTCGTACAGGATGGCGCCGGAAATGTGCTCGTTGAGCTTCGGCGTGGTCAGCAGCAGTTCGCGGTAGGCGCGACGGTTCTCCTCGGTGTTCTCGATACCGACGCCAGCGAAACGCTTGGCGATGGTAGCGGTGGATTCGTCGATCGCGATGATGCCCTTGCCCGGGGCAACCATGGCCTGGGCGGTTTCAGCCAGCTGTTCGATGCTCATGTACTTCCTGTGGCGGGTGCGGGAAAAACGTAAGTATAGCCCCGCCACTGGTTGCCCCGACGTGCAGGCCATGCTGGAAACGATTCCAATGTCCGCACAGGACAGGCGTTGACCTGCCACGACCGGGCCAGAGCCACGTTGGCGTCCGCCCCCGGGGGCCGGACCCGCGCAGGGTTCCGGCCCGACGCAGTCCGTCTCTTACAGATCACCCAGGCCGCTGGCGCGGCCGTCTTCGCCCACTTCCAGCAGGCGCAGGGTGTTGGTCGCACCCAGGGTTTCCATGTGCTCGCCACTGGTGAACACCACGCGGTCACCGGCCTGCAGCAGTTCCGATTCCACCAGCAGGCGGATGCTGCCACGTGCGGCTTCGCGCGGGGTCAGGCCGCGGCTGTCGAAATTGATCGGATAGACATCGCGCATCAGCGCCATCTGGCGACGGGCACCGTCGTGGCGAGTCACCGCGAACACCGGCGCCTTGGCGCGGAAACGCGACAGGTAGCGTGCGGTACCGCCGGATTCGGTCATCGCCACGATCGCGCGCACGCCCACGTGCTGCGACAGGAACATGGTGGCCATGGCGATGGCCTGGTCGGCACGCTCCAGGTTGCGCGGCGAGGCATTGAAGTCGGTCTCGGTCTGGAACTGGCGCTCGGCGCCCAAGCAGATGCGCGCCATCGCTTCCACGGCCTTGACCGGATAGGCACCGGCGGCGGTTTCGGCCGAGAGCATCACCGCATCGGTACCATCGATGACCGAGTTGGCCACGTCCAGCACTTCGGCGCGGGTCGGGATCGGGCTTTCCACCATCGACTGCAGCATCTGCGTGGCGGTGATCACCACCTTGTTCTGCGACAGCGAGGCCTTGATGATCTTCTTCTGCAGGCCGGGCAGTTCGGCATCGCCGATTTCCACGCCGAGGTCGCCACGGGCGACCATCACCACGTCGCTGGCCTCGACGATTTCTTCCAGGTTCTCGATCGCTTCGGTACGTTCGATCTTCGACACCAGCGCGGCATCGCAGCCGTGCGAGCGGGCGATGTCACGCGCGTCGTTCATGTCCTGCGCGTTGCGGCAGAACGACACGGCGATGAAGTCCACGCCGATCTTGGCAACGATGCCGATCAGTTCCTTGTCACGCTCGGTCAGCGCACCCAGCGACAGGCCGCCGCCCTGCTTGTTCAGGCCCTTGCGGTCGGACAGCACGCCATCGTTGAGCACGGTGTTGATGATGCGCTCGCCCTGCACTTCCACCACCTGCAGCTGCATCAGGCCGTCATCGAGCAGCAGCACGTCACCCGGACCCACGTCCTGCGGCAGGCCCAGGTAGCTGACGCCGACCTGGCTGGCACTGCCGGGGCCGGCGTTCTCGCTGGCGATCAGGTCGAAGCGGTCGCCCGCCTTCAGCTGCACCTTGCCTTCGGCGAAGCGTTCGATACGGATCTTCGGGCCCGGCAGATCGGCCAGGATGCCCACTTCCACGCCGACGCGGGCCGCAGCGGCGCGCACTTCGGCGGCACGCTTGGCCTGGCCAGAGGGATCACCGTGGCTGAAGTTGAGGCGCACCACGTTGACGCCGGCGCGGAACAGATCCTCCAGCACGCCCGGCGGATCAGTGGCCGGGCCGAGGGTGGCAAGGATCTTGGTGCGACGCTGACGCTCGAACATAGTGAAGGGGCCTCTCCCGATAAAGAACGGAAATTAGCACATCCTTCACGCCGCATGTATACGGTTACAGCCTTGTGCCGCCTGACTTCGCGGGTCATGGAACGGACATGGTCCGGACATACGCTGGCGCAGGGCGTTCTGTAGAGCCGAGCCCGTGCCCGGCTCTACAGGGAGCTAGGCCAGCAGGGTTTCCAGCTGTGCCGGCTCATGGGCCAACTGGCCGGCGCCGGCTTCGGTGAGTTCCGCTTCGCCGCCGAAGCCCCAGAGTACACCGACACTGCGCAGGCCGTGATGACGCGCGCCCTCGATGTCCATGCGGCGGTCGCCGATCATCCAGCACTGTGCGGGCTGCACCTGCAGCCGGCGCAGCGCCTCGCCGACCAGTTCCGGCTTGTGGCTGCGCGAGCCGTCCAGGGTCGAACCGATGATCTCCTCGAACAGCCCGCCGAACGGCAGGTGGGCAAGGATGCGGCGCGCATGCGGTTCGTTCTTGGCGGTGACCACCGCCAGGCGGTGGCCACGACCATGCAGCGTGCGCAGGGTGTCTTCCACCTGCGGGTACACCGTATGCTCGCGCCAGCCCTCGGCGTCGAAGCGTTCACGGTAGTAGCCCACCGCCTGTTCCACCCGCGCCGGTTCAACGAACAACGGCGCGAAGGTGGTGCGCAGCGACGGACCGATCCAGCCCAGCAGGGTCTCCTGCGGCGGCACCGGGTAGTCCATCTTCTGCAGCGCGTAGGCGATGCAGGTGGTGATGCCCACCTGCGAATCGATCAGCGTGCCGTCCAGGTCGAAGAACAGGACATCCTTGCGCGGGTCGGCACTCATGCGCCGCGCGCGTCGAGTGCGGCAACCGCCGGCAGCGTCTTGCCTTCCAGGAACTCCAGGAACGCACCACCGCCGGTGGAGATGTAGCTGACGTCGCCAGCGATATCGAACTTGTCGACCGCGGCCAGGGTGTCACCACCGCCGGCGATGGAGAACGCCTTCGAGCTGGCGATGGCGCGGGCCAGCGCTTCGGTGCCCTTGCTGAAGGCCTCGAACTCGAACACACCGACCGGGCCGTTCCAGACCACGGTGCCGGCCTTTTCGATCAGCTGTGCGTACTGCGCCGCGGTCTGCGGGCCGATGTCCAGGATCAGATCGTCCTCGGCCACGGCGTCGACCGCCTTCACTTCAGCCACGGCATCGGGCAGGAACTGCTTGGCGGTGATCACGTCGACCGGCAGCGGAATGTCGGCACCGCGTGCCTTGGCATCGGCCACGATCTTCTTCGCGGTGCCCAGCAGGTCCGGTTCGTACAGCGACTTGCCGACGTTGTAGCCGGCGGCGGCGATGAAGGTGTTGGCGATGCCGCCACCGACGATCAGCTGATCGACCTTGCCGACCAGGTTGGCCAGCAGTTCCAGCTTGGTGCTGACCTTGCTGCCGGCGACGATGGCCAGCAGCGGCTTGGCCGGAGCATCCAGCGCCTTTGCCAGCGCATCCAGTTCGGCCATCAGCAACGGGCCACCGGCGGCGACCGGAGCGAAACGGATCACGCCGTGGG
Source organism: Stenotrophomonas sp. Sm6012 (assembly GCF_030985895.1). Taxonomy (NCBI): domain Bacteria; kingdom Pseudomonadati; phylum Pseudomonadota; class Gammaproteobacteria; order Lysobacterales; family Lysobacteraceae; genus Stenotrophomonas; species Stenotrophomonas sp. Sm6012. The sequence continues at coordinate 5,549 of NZ_JAPTFX010000203.1, forward strand.
TCGAGGCCTGGGCGCGGTGCGCGGTGCCGAACGCATCCATCACGAACACGTCGCACAGCGCGGCGTACTTCTTCGACAGGGCCTCATCATCCTTGCCCTCGCCCACGTTCATGCGGCAGTTTTCCAGCAGCACCAGCTGGCCCGGCTGCACGTCGACACCATCGACCCAGTCGCGCACCAGCGGCACTTCGCGGCCGAGCAGCTCGGACAGGCGTGCGGCGACCGGCGCCAGCGAATCGGCCTCGCTCCACACGCCTTCCTTCGGGCGCCCCAGGTGCGAGGTGACCATCACCGCCGCGCCCTGCTCCAGCGCGCGCTTGAGCGTCGGCAGCGAAGCAGTGATGCGCTGTTCGGAGGTGATGCGGCCATTCTCGATCGGCACGTTCAGATCCTGGCGGATCAGCACGCGCTTGCCGGAGAGGTCGAGGTCGGTCATGCGGACGATGGACATGGGCAACTCTTTGGCTCGGGGACGGGGTGCCGGTGTACGGCAGGCGGCCATTGTATCGGGTGCGGGTGGTGGAAGGGCCTCTGCCTGCGGCAGGCAGAGGCGCAACAGCAACAGCCAGAGCCAAAGCCAGAGCCAAAGCCAAAGCGCTGGCGCCTTGTGATGCTGTGGGTGGGCCGGGGCGGTGTGGGCTGGCA
>NZ_JAPTFX010000204.1:0-6167 GCF_030985895.1 Stenotrophomonas sp. Sm6012
CTTCGGCGCCGAAGCCGATTTCAAGAACTCTGCCGTGAACATGGCCTACGCCAGCCAGGGCGGCCTGGGCCTGCCGGACACCACCTATTACACCGATGCCAAGAACGCCGACAAGCTGAAGGCCTACCAGGCGCACGTCGCCAAGGTGCTGGAACTGTCCGGCGTCGCCGCGGCCGATGCGGCCAAGCAGGCCGAGGACGTGGTCAAGTTCGAAACCCGCCTGGCCAAGGCCTCCAAGTCGCGCGTCGAACTGTCGCGCAACGTCGAACTGTTCTACAACCCGGTCACCCTGGCCGACGCCGACAAGCTGACCCCGAACTTCAGTTGGACCGAGTTCTTCAAGTCGCAGGGCGTGGCCGCGCCGGAGAAGTTCTCGCTGGCCATGCCGGCCTTCCATGAGGAAGTGAGCAAGGCGCTGGGCGACACCGATCCGTCGGTGTGGCGCGCCTACCTGCGCTTCCACACCGTGGACAGCGCCTCGCCGTACCTGGCCGACGCCTTCGTGCAGGAGAACTACGAGTTCTACGGCAAGACCCTCAACGGCCAGAAGGAACAGAAGCCGCGCTGGAAGCGCGTGCTGGGCACCATCGAGAACGATGCCGGCGAAGCCTTCGGCCAGCTGTATGTGAAGGTCGCCTTCTCGCCGGAAGCCAAGGCGAAGATGGAAGAACTGGTGAAGAACCTGGCTGCGTCGCTGAAGGAACGCATCCAGGGCCTGAGCTGGATGAGCGAGGAAACCAAGGCCAAGGCCATCGCCAAGTGGGAAACCTTCACCCCGAAGATCGGCTACCCGGACAAGTGGCGTGACTGGGCGGGCCTGCAGACCCAGCGCGACAGCTACCTGGGCAACGTGCGCGCAGCCAGCGAGTTCAACTACAAGTTCAACCTGTCCAAGATCGGCAAGCCGGTCGACAAGACCGAGTGGGGCATGACCCCGCAGACGGTGAACGCCTATTACAACCCGCTGCAGAACGAGATCGTGTTCCCGGCCGCCATCCTGCAGCCGCCGTTCTTCGATCCGAAGGCCGACGACGCGCTGAACTACGGCGGCATCGGTGCGGTGATCGGCCATGAAATGACCCATGGTTACGACGACCAGGGCGCGCGCTTCGGGCCGACCGGCAACATGGAAGACTGGTGGACCCCGGCCGACAAGAAGAACTTCGAAGGCCTGACCGGCAAGCTGGTCAAGCAGTTCGACCAGTACAAGGTCGACGGCCAGGCCGTGAACGGCCACCTGACCCTGGGCGAGAACATCGCCGACCTGGGTGGCCTGGCCACCGCCTACGACGCCCTGCAGAAGGCCACCGCCGGCAAGGAAGATCCGAAGGTCGACGGATTCACCCGCGACCAGCGCTTCTTCTTCAACTGGGCCACCGTGTGGCGCACCAAGTACACCCCGGAAAACGCCAAGGTCCGCCTGGCCACCGACCCGCATGCCCCGGCGCAGTTCCGCGCCATGGGTGCGCCGTCGAACCTGCCGACCTTCGCCGCTGCGTTCCAGTGCAAGGCCGGTTCGCCGATGGCCCGCGCTGGCGAGCAGCAGGTGGTGATCTGGTAAGCCACGGCTGACGCTGCGGCAGACCTGCAAAGGCCCGGGATTTCCCGGGCCTTTGTTTTTGGCGGCGCCCTGCGAACGCAGCGTGATGCGTGCATGCCGCGTCGATGCGCGGCTTGCTATAGTGCGCGCGCCCTCAATCCATCACGGATTCGTTCCACATGCCCAACTTCCGTCCGCTTGCCATCGCCCTGGGCATCAGCCTGGCGACCCTGGTCCCGACCCACGACGCGTTCGCCGCCGCCAAGAAGAAGGCCGCACGCGCGCCGGCTGTCAGTGCCCAGTGCAGCGACTTCTACGACGCCACCAACGCAGGCTGGCTGAAGGCCAACCCCGTACCGCAGACCGGTGCCACCACCGCACTGGGACAGCTGGTCGATCGCAGCCGCCAGCAGCAGCGCGAGCTGCTCGACGCCGCAATGAAGTCGCCGCAGGGCAACGTGCAGAAGCTGCTGGGTGACTTCTGGGCCAGCGGCCTGGACGAAGCCGCCGTGGAAGCCGACGGTTCCAATCCGATCGCCCCGCTGCTGACCCGCATCAACGCCATCAAGAAGGCCAAGGACGTGCCGGCGTCGATTGCCGCGCTGCACCAGGTTGGCATTCCGGTGGCCTTCAACTTCGGCCCCGACGTGGACCTGAAGGCGCTGGATCGCCACATCGGCTACTTCATGCAGGGCGGCATGGGCCTGCCGGACCCGGCGTTCTATACCCGCGCCGACGCCGACACCGTGGCGCTGATGGGTCGCTACCGCGCCTACGTCAAGCAGATCCTGGCGCTGACCGGCACCCCGGCCGCCAAGCTGGATGCCGAATCGCAGTCGGTGATCGCGCTGGAAACCGAGCTGGCACGCAATGCGCAGTCGCTGGCCGGCATCAACAACCCGTTCAACAACTACGCGCCGATCTCCACCAAGGAGCTCAACAGCCGCTACCGCAACCTGCAGCTGGATGCCTTCCTGAAGGCACAGGGCGTGGATGACGACCTGGTCTCACTGGCCGACCCGGGCCTGTTCAAGCAGCTCGACGGCATGGTCACCAAGCTCAAGCCGGACCAGTGGAAGGCCTACCTGCGCTGGCGCGTGGGTGACTCGATGGCGCCGTACCTGTCCAAGGCTTACCGCGATGCCGAGTTCGAATTCCGCGGCCGCGTGCTGCGTGGCGAAACCCTGCCGCCGCAGCGCTGGGAAGACGTGCTGGATGCGATCAACGTGGCCGCCGGCCCGATGGTCGGCCGCGAGTACGCCGCGCGTTACCTGTCGGCCGAAGACCGTCGCCAGGCGGCGTGGATCGTCGACAAGGTCCGCGAAGTGCAGATCGAGGCAGTCAAGAACAGCAGCTGGATGAGCGCCGAAGCCAAGACCGAAGCGCAGGCCAAGCTGGCCGCGCTGAAGATCGAGATCGGCACCCCGCTGCGCGACCTGGACTACAGCGTGCAGCCGATGGGCCGTGGCTCGTTCGGCGGCAACATGCTGATCGCTTCGACCTGGCGCCATCGCGAGGAAATGAAGCGCATCGGCAAGGGCAACGCCGACCGTCGCTGGGACGTGCTGCCGCAGCAGCCGTCGCTGGCCTACGACCTGGCGCAGAACCGCCTGATCGTTACCGCCGCGATCCTGCAGGGCCCGGTGTTCAACGCCAAGGCTGACGCCGCCGACAAGTTCGGCAGCTTCGGTGGCCTGGTCGGCCACGAGCTGACCCGTGCGATCGATGCCAAGGGTGCGCTGGTCGACGCCAAGGGCGAGCTGCGCAGCTGGTGGACCCCGGCCGACAAGACCGCCTGGACCCTGCTCGGCAACCGCGTGGCCGCGCAGTACAACGCCTACGATTTCCCGGGCGTGAAGGGGGCCAAGGTCAACGGCACGCTCACCCAGGAAGAGAACCTGGCCGACATCGCCGGCCTGGAACTGGCCTGGGCCGCGTACACCGCACAGGAGCCGAAGGCCAAGCAGGCACAGCAGCAGGGCTTCTTCCGCGCCTGGTCGGCACTGTGGGCACAGCAGCTGTCGCCGAACGAAGCCGTGCGCCGCCTGACCGCCGACATCCGCGCGCCGGGCCTGTGGCGCAGCAACGGCACGCTGGCCAACCTGCCGGCCTTCGGTGCCACCTTCAGCTGCAAGGCCGGCCAGCCGATGCAGCGCAGCGAGGCCGAGCAGATCAAGGTCTGGCGCTGAGCCTGCTGATGAACCGGTAACACAGGGGGCGCCTTCGGGCGCCCTTTTTTTGCGGGTGCAGCACGATCCGGGGTTAACACCGGGCATGCTATCGCTGCTGCCTCGTCCATCGTGGAGCCCTGACATGGCACACAAGAACACGATCTGTGTCTGGTATGACAACGGCGCGCTCGAGGCCGCCACCTTCTACGCCAGCATTCTGCCCGACAGCGCGGTGACCGCCGTGCATCACGCGCCCGGTGACTATCCCGACGGCAAGGAAGGCAATGTGCTTACCGTCGAATTCACCGTCTGTGGCATTCCCTGCGTCGGCCTCAACGGCGGCACCGCGTTCAAGCACAGCGAAGCCTTCTCCTTCCAGATCCAGACCGAAGACCAGGCCGAGACCGATCGCCTGTGGAACGCGATCGTCGGCAACGGCGGCCAGGAGAGCCAATGCGGCTGGTGCAAGGACCGCTGGGGCATCTCCTGGCAGATCAGCCCGCGCATGCTGATCGAAGCGGTGACCAGCCAGGACAAGGCACTGGCCAAGCGCGCCTTCACCGCCATGATGCCAATGAAGAAGATCGACATCGCCACCATCGAAGCAGCAATCAAAGAAGGGGACGGAGGGGATTAAGTCGTTTCCCCCACTGCCTGCGCTGCAATGCGAATTGCGACTTAATCCCCTCCGTCCCCTTTTTCCGAGGTGCTGATGACCTGGGATGCGATCCTCATCGGTGGTGGCCACAACGGCCTGGTCTGCGCGGCCTATCTGGCACGCGCCGGAAAGAAGGTGCTGGTTCTGGAGCGCCGCGGGATTCTCGGCGGCGCAGCGGTCACCGAAGAATTCCATCCCGGCTTCCGCAACTCGGTCGCGTCGTACACGGTGTCATTGCTGCAACCAAAGGTGATCGACGACCTGCAACTGCATGCGCATGGGCTGCGCATCGTCGCGCGTCCGGCCAACAACTTCCTGCCGCTGCCGGATGGCCGCTATCTGTTGTCGGCACCGGGCCGCACCCAGGGCGAGGTCGCGAAGTTCTCCGAGCGGGATGCGCAGCGCCTGCCCCAATATGAGGCACGCCTGGAGATCTTCGCCGACGTGCTTCGCGCGTGGGCCCTGCGCGCACCGCCGGATATTGGCGTTGCAGGTGGTTGGCATGCCCTGCCCGCCCTGTGGCAGATGGGCCGTCTCGGGCGCGAACTGTCGACGCTGGATCCCTCGCTGCGGCAGGAACTGCTGGACCTGTTCACGCTGTCGGCGGCGGAGTATCTGGATCGCTGGTTCGAGAGCGAGCCGATCAAGGCGCTGTTCGGATTCGATGGCATCGTCGGCAACTACGCCAGCCCGTATACCCCGGGCAGTGCCTACGTGCTGTTGCACCACGTGTTCGGCCAGTGCAACGGCGTAAAGGGCGCTTGGGGACACGCGGTGGGTGGCATGGGTGCGATCAGCCAGGCCATCGCCGCCTCGGCGCGCGCGGCCGGTGCGGAACTGCGCGTGCAGGCCGGCGTGCAGCGCATTCTGATCGAGCAGGGCCGCGCGGTGGGCGTGGCACTGACCAACGGCGAAACGCTGCACGCCCGTGCGGTGATCGCCAACGTCAACCCGAAACTGCTCTACGAACACCTGCTGGAGCCGGCACACGTACCGGCAGCCACGCGCGAACGCATGGCGAACTGGCGCTGCGGCTCCGGCACGTTCCGGATGAACGTGGCGCTGTCGCGGCTGCCGGAGTTCCGCGCCCTGCCCGGCCCCGGCGATCACCTCAGCGCCGGCATCATCATGGCGCCCAGCCTGGACTACATGGACCGCGCCTGGCTCGACGCGCGCCGCGAAGGCTGGTCGCGCGAACCGATCGTGGAGATGCTGATCCCCAGCACGCTGGACGATTCGCTGGCACCGCCCGGGCAGCATGTAGCCAGCCTGTTCTGCCAGCACGTGGCACCGGTGCTACCTGACGGCCGCCACTGGGATGATCATCGGGACACCGTGGCCGACCTGATGATCGCCACCGTCGAACGCTATGCGCCCGGCTTCGCCGACAGTGTGCTCGGTCGGCAGGTGCTGTCCCCGCTCGATCTGGAACGCACCTTCGGCCTGGTCGGCGGCGACATTTTCCACGGCGCACTGAGTGCCAACCAGTTGTTCTCGGCGCGGCCGATGGTCGGCCAGGCCGGCTATCGCGGCGCCCTGCCCGGCCTGTACCTGTGCGGTTCCGGTACCCATCCCGGCGGTGGCGTTACCGGTGCACCGGGGCACAATGCCGCGCAGGTGGTGTTGCAGGATGGGTAGATGCCAACCTTGGTTGGCACAGAGCGGCAGGTCGAACGCCAACCGAGGTTGGCATCTACCCGCGTCCAATGATCCCATTCAAAGCGTGCCAACCCAGGTTGGCACCTACCCGCATGGGACAAGGTGTGCCGACCAACGGTCGGCCCCTACAGCCTGAAAA
>NZ_JAPTFX010000205.1:0-6136 GCF_030985895.1 Stenotrophomonas sp. Sm6012
GGCCAGCGGCCGGCACTACCCTGCGGTCTTCTACCCGCGCTTGCGGAACATCGAGATCACCGCCAGTACCAGGAACACAACAAACAGGATCCAGGCGATGTTGCTGGCAGCACCGGCAATGCCGGAGAAACCGAGCACGGCGGCGATGATGGCGATGACAAAGAAAATGACGGCGTAATGCAGCATGGCGCTCCTCGCAGATGTCCGGGCCGTTGGATGGCGTGGGTCCATCCTCCCGATCTGGCGGTGTGCAACCGGTGATGGCGATCTATGCGGCAGATGAAGCCTTCAGCCTGCGCAGGCCTTCCTCGATGCTGACCTGCGGCACGTAGCCGAAATCGCGCCGTGCCGGCTCCATGCTGTACCAGTGCGGCGTACACAGCTGCTCGGCCAGGAAACGGGTCAACGGCGGTTCGCCACGCAGGCGCAGCAACGGCCACAGCCGCTCGCAGACCGCGCCGATGCGATAGGCGGTCCTGAAGCTGATCGCCTTGTCCACCGTCGGCGCACCCACGGCGGCCAGCAGCTTGTTGACCAGCTCGCGCATCGGCAGTGGTTCGCCGTTGGAGATGAAGTACGCCCTGCCGGCGCAGGCCGCGCCCGGTGCCAGGGCTTCGAAGGCGAGGAAGTGTGCCAGCGCGGCGTTGTCGATGTAGGTGGTATCGACCTTGTTGTTGCCGTCGCCGACCAGGCGCAGGCGACCCTGCCGCGCGCGCTCGGCCAGGCGCGGCACCAGCTGCTGGTCGCCGGGCCCCCAGATCAGGCGCGGGCGCAGCGCTACCGTCGCCAGCGTCGCATCATTGGCCGCCAGCACGCGTTGTTCGGCAATCGCCTTGGTCGCCGCATACGGGGCCTGGAAATCTTCGCCGTACGGCACCTCGTCGGCGCCCAGGCCTTCCACCGGGTGGGTCGCGCGATGAGTCACGCTGGGCGTGGAGGTGTAGACCAGCCGGCTGATGCCATGGGCGCGGCACGCGGCAATGACGTTGTCGGTGCCGACCACGTTGGCCTGGTGGTAGCTGTCATAGCTGCCCCAGGCGCCGGCCTTGGCGCCGTTGTGGAACACCGCATCGACGCCGGCCACCGCATGCAGCACCGCCTGCGCATCAGCCAGGTCGCCACGGATCTGGCCCACGCCCATCGCCTGCAGTTCCGGGTAGTGGCTGCGGTTGAACGCCAGCACCTGGTGGCCACGTTCGACCAGCCCACGGCACAGCGCCTGGCCAAGGAAACCACCCCCACCGGTGACCAGGATCTTCATGCGCGCTTCTCCAGTTCGGCGCTGGCCCAGACGGCGAGCTTCTCGCGGCCGATCTTGGCGTTGTGACGGATATCGACGGGGAACGCCGGATGCACCAGGAAATGCTGCAGGCCGGCCTCAGGCACGCGGGCTGCTGCGTGAGCGCGCAACGCTTCCTGCAGTGCCGGGCTGTCGGACTGGCCACGCTGCAGTTCCACGCACAGCACCGGTACCTGCACACCGGCCGCGCCAACGCCGACCAGCGCACTGCGCGCCACGCCGGCGACGGTGTTGAACACCGGCTCGACCTGCTCGGTGTACAGCGGCCCGCGTGCGGTTTCCACGCGCTGCGTCTTGCGCCCGCAGAACCACAGGCGGCCCTGCGCATCGAAGTACCCCACGTCGCCCATGCGGTGCACGATGCGGATGCTGCCGTCGGCCAGGGTTTCGCTGATCTTCGCCGACGCGGTGGCCTGCGGGCGGTTGAAATAGCTGTCGGTGGTGGTCGGCCCGGCCACGGTGATCTCGCCCACCTCGCCGGTGGCCAGCACGCGTGCCTGACCCCAGTCCGGCAGCGGGGCATCATCGATGGCGATGATGCGCACCTCGTTCGGCTCCACCACGCTGCCCACGCAGGTGCCGGCGCCCGCTTCGGTGGCGGCACGGGTGCGCTCCAGCTCGCGGCCTTCAACCACGGCCACCGGCAGGCACTCGGTGGCGCCATACGGCGTCCAGAACTGCGCATCGGCCGGCAGCAGGCGGCGGATGGTGGCCACTACGTCCGGCGGCACCGGCGCACCGGCCGAGGTCACCCGGGTCACGGTCGGCAGCGGGCGGCCATGCCTGGCCAGCACGCGCATGAGGGCCGGCGAGCCGAACAGCTGGGTCACGCCGAAGCGCTGGATGGCGTCGTGCAATCGTGCCGGATCGGCCTGTGCCGGCCGCGTCGGGTCCATGTCCGGGATCACCGAGGTCAGGCCCAGCGCCGGATCGAACAGCGCAAAGGGCGGGAAGGTCGGCAGGTCCACCCCACCGGCTTCCATGCCGAACGCGCTGCCCAGCAGCTGGATCTGGCCGACGAAGTGGCGGTGACGATAGACCACGCCCTTGGGCACGCCGGTGGAACCGCTGGTGAACAGGATCGCCGCCATCTCCTCGCCATCGGTGCCGGCCAGCATCGGCCCACCATTGGCGCCTGCGCGCTCGAGTGCGGCCAGGGTGGTTCCACCCCAGCCGAGGCGGCGGCCGACAGTGACCAGGCGGGTGGCCGACGGCGCCCAGCGCAGCGCCAGCCGCGCCACATGCGCCAGCGGGATGCCGATGAAGGCCTCCGGCTGCGCCTCGTCCAGGCATTGCTTCAGCGCACGCCTGTCGATGCCGGGGTCGACCAGCACCGGCACCGCGCCCAGCTTGAACAGGGCGAACATCAACAGGAAGAACTCCGGCGACGGCCGCACCATCACCACCGTGCGCACGCCGCGGCCAATGCCGTAGCCGGCCAGGCCGGCCGCCATGGCATCGCTGCGCGCGTCCAGCTGGCGGTAGTCCAGGGTCACGTCATAGGCCGCCATGCCATTGCCGGCACCGCGGCGGCCGGGGCAGCGGATGGCGATCTGGTCAGGGCGTTCGCGAGCCAGTTCAGGCAGGCGGGCCGCAATGTTGCAGGGTCCGTTCATCCGTTCATTGTCGCCGCTTACGGAATTTCTTGCGCGGCGGCCCACTTCGTGGAAAATCCGCACCCTCGTTCCTGATTCCGACTGCCGCCCGAGGCGGCTTGCCCATGCAACATCCCTGCATGACCTGCGGCGCCTGCTGCACCCAGTACCGCGTGGCCTTCCACTGGATGGAATCGGACGAGGTCACTCCCGGCGGCGTGCCGCACCAGCTCACCGAGGTGCTCGACCCGCACCGCCTGTGCATGCGCGGCACCCACTCCAAGCCGGTGCGCTGCGTGGCGCTGGACGCGCAGATCGGCGTGTATTCACGCTGCACCATCCACCCCAACCGGCCCAGCGTGTGCCGCGAGGTGGATGCGTCGTGGGAGTACGGCAAGGCCAGCCCGCAGTGCGACAAGGCGCGCATCGCCTATGGCCTGGATCCGCTGACGCTGGCCGACTGGCGCTGGCGCGATGAGGCCGGCAACGATGACGGCCATCCGGACGACAACGGCAACAGCCCGTCCTCGCCACCGCAGGCACCGGTCGCGGCGTAGGGGTAGTGGCAGTGCCGGCCACTGGCCGGCAACCTCATGAACCCGGCACGCATTGCGCGCTTGCCGGCCAGCGGCCGGTACTACCGGGATCCGACCCGGGAACCGATCAGATCGGGTTTTTGTCGAGGAACGCGCGAATCTCCGGCACCAGCACCTCGTGCTTGTCTTCCAGCACGTAATGGCCGGCGTCCTCGAAGGCATGCACCTGGGCCTGCGGCAGCGCCGCCTGGAAGCCCTTCAGGAAATGATGGTCGAACACGAAGTCGCGCAGGCCCCAGCCGAGGAAGGCCGGGCGGTCGGCGAAGGACGGCAGCGCCTTGCCAGCGCGCTCCAGCAGCGACCAGGCCTTGTCGGCCGGTGACAGCGGGATGTCCTGCATGAAGCGGATGGTGCTGATGCGGTTGGCGTAGCTGTTGTACGGCGACACATAGGCACGGCGCACGTCGGCCGGCATCTTCCGTTCCACGCCCAGCCACGAGGCGCCGGACGAGAAGGCATTGAAGGTGCGGATGATCCACTCACCGATCTTCCAGTGGCGGCCCAGCGCGATCTGCCACGGCATCTTCTTCGCCGCCGGCATCGGAAACGCGGCGGTGTTGAGCACGACCAGGCGCTTCACCTGGTCGTGGTGCGACAGCGCCCAGCCGAAACCGATCATGCCGCCCCAGTCGTGCACGGCGAGGGTCACCGGGCCGGTGATGCCCAGGTGCTTCAGCAGCGCATCGAGGTCGTCCACGCGCGACTGCAGGGTGTATTCGTAGCGGCTGTCGTCCGGCTTGTCCGACAGGCCCATGCCGATGTGGTCCGGCACGATGCAGCGGTATTTGTCCGACAGGCCGGCCACCAGCGTGCGCCAGTAATAGCTCCACGACGGATTGCCGTGCACCATCACCACCACCTCGCCGTCGCGCGGGCCTTCGTCGAGATAGTTCATCGACAGGCCGGGGCGCACGTCGAAACGCTGCGGGTGGGCGGGGTAACCGGGAAGATCGCGCATGCGGAGCACCTAGGGAGAATCGCGGCGCGGTATAGAGCCGAGCCGATGTTCGGCTGCTCTCCGGTCCGCTGCGGAAGAGCCGCGCTGCGCGCGTGGGCCGAGCATGGCTCGGCTCTACAGGAGGTCGGGCAGCGGGCTGCTTACCAGACCACTTCAGCCATCGAGCAGTTCAGCCCCGAGCCGATGCCCAGAAGCGCGATGCGATCGCCCTTCTTCAGCTTGCCCAGCTGCTTGAGCTTGCTCAGCACGATCGGCACCGAGGCCGGACCGATGTTGCCGTGCTCGCCGAAGATGGTCATGACCTTCTTCGGGTCGATGCCGAAGTTCTTGATGAACGCCGCGGTGTGCGGCTGGCTGACCTGGTGGATCACGAACTGGTCCAGCTCTTCCACGGCCCAGCCCAAGGCGATCTTGGCGGCGGTGAAGGTCTTCTGTGCCAGCTTGATGCCTTCGATCAGCAGCAGGCGGGTATCGGTGACCATGCGGTCCAGGTTGCCCAGGCACAGCTGGTTCCACTCGGTGGCCGAGCGGGTCACGCCGCCCTTGTAGCGCGGGGCGTCCGGCACCAGCTCCGAGCGCGCCATCACCATCGCGGCGGCGCCGGAACCGGTGGTCAGCGCGGCCAGTTCGTTGCGGAAGTCGTCGGCGGTGACGTCCGGGGCGGTCATGCGCTCCAGGGTCTTCTCGTACACCAGGTTGGCGGTCTCGCCGTCCACCACCAGCGCGTAGTCGATGTCACCGCGCTCGATCATGCGCGCGGCGATATCCATGCCGTTGATGAAGGCCAGGCAGGCATTGGCGACGTCGAAGGTCATGCACTCGTCGCTGACGCCCAGGTTGCCCGAGACGATCGACGCCGTGGACGGCTCCAGGTAATCGCGGCTGACCGAGGTGTTGACCAGCAGGCCGACCTGGGTCGCGGTGATGCCCGCGTCTTCCAGCGCCTTGCGGCCGGCCATGGTGGCCGCATCGGAGGCCAGCACGCCGTTGTCCCACAGGCGGCGCGCGTGGATGCCGGCGATGTCGCCGAGCACATCGGTGCGGATACCCAGGCGATCCAGCGTCGGCTGCAGCCGCTCGTTGATTTCCTTGGTCGTCAGCGTATGCGGCGCGTCGACGTGTGCCAGGCCGGCGATCGAGACATTCTTGAAGAGCATCGAGGTTAGCGCCAAGGCTCAGGCAAAAGGGGGCGCTATTCTATAACTCCCGGGCTTTCACCGCATCTTTACGAATTCAGCCTTGCCCGTATGGTGAAGCGTTCAGCGCGGCGGGCACTGGAATGCGGCGAAGCGCTGGCTGCCATCAGCCGGAGCGGCGGCGGCCTGCACGGCGTTGGCGCCGGCACTCGGGGCCTCGTTGCGGGCCAGGGTTTCCAGCTCTTCCTGCACGCGCAGCGGGTTACGGTTGTAGAAGCCGACCTTGCTCTTCACAGTGACCACCACCTCGCCCTTGGCGATGCAGCCGGCCGGAACCGGGCCTGCCGGCAGCACGCGGGTCGCCTTGCCGGCCGGTTCGATCGGCACCCAGGTGCAGGCGGTGACGGTGAGCAGCAGGGAGGAAAGCAGCAGAACGCGCATGGGCAGATCCTGGAAGGGTATGGGGGGATTCTGCCTGAACAGCCTGAATCGGGGGTAGCCCGGCGAGCGGGGCCCTCGGGTCATGGGCCACGGGGGTGGGGGGGGGGGGG
>NZ_JAPTFX010000206.1:0-6125 GCF_030985895.1 Stenotrophomonas sp. Sm6012
ACCCCGCCCGGCCAAGCGCAGCTTTGCAGTCGAGCAAGCTCGACTCTACCGACGCTACGGCCACCCACGAGGGGCTGCGCCGTTCGCCGGCAATTACGTTGAAGGCGTCGGCTTCTGCCGAAGCAGGCTGACCGCCAGCCCACCCACCACCAACACACCCAGCCCCAGCAACGCCCACAGCAACCACGACTTCCAATCGTGCTGCGGCTTCAGCGCCGCCTCGCCGGCCAGCGGCTCCGGGCTGCCCTCCAGCCGCGCCAGCGTCGGCTGCCATGACGGATCATTGCGCTGGCGCAGTTCCTCGATCAGCACACCGATCGGCGCCTCCATCCGGCGCGCGGTCGAACTGCCGACGGCCAGGGCATACGGCGCCGCGCCCTGGCTCAGGAACACCAGCACCTCCGGCTGGTAGCCCAGGCGCAGCGTAGGCGCGGTGGCCGTTTCGGCAGGATTCGCAACCAGCTTCCAGTAGCGGTCGCGATGCACGCCCCCCAGCGACTGGGCCGCCGACTGCTGGCGTTGGCCCTGCCCGCCCTGCTGCAGCTGGTAGGCGATCCACGGCGCACTGCGACGCTGCCACTCCGCGCTTTCATCATCGCGGCTGAACAACGTCCACTGCACCAGGCTGTTGTCGGGGCTGGCCACGTCCGCACGCGCGACCGGGAAGCGCCCATCCAGTTCGAAGGTGTACTCGCCCTTGCCCTTCGAAACCGGCTCCAGCGACAACCATTCCCACGGCAGGGTGGCCGGGGCAGGCGGCAGTTCGGCCAACACGCTGTGCAGGGTCGGCAGGCGTGCATCGCCCTGTGCGAGCACGCGCAGGTAGCGTGCCTCACCGTTCACCTGCAGGCGGCGCTGCAGCAGGCGCTTGCCGGCACGCTGCAGGTCCACCAGCGGAATGTCGCGCCCGACCGCACGCCAGTGCTGCAGATCATCGCTGGCATCCAGCTGCACCTGCGCCTGCAAGGGTTGGCCACTGTCGGCCCAGTCCAGTACCAGCGCCGCCACCGGCTGCTGCCCCAGCACGCTTGCGTCGATCAGCCAACCACCCTGCCCGTTCGCCACCGCACCGCCCCCCACGCGCGCCTCGACCCGGCGTACGCGGCCATCGGTATCGCGTTCGGTCAGCAGCTGCAGATCGTTGCGCTGTGCTTCGGCCAACGGCGGCAGTGCGAACCACGGCAGCTCCCGCTGCACCGGCGGCTGTGCCAGTGGCTGGTCCGGCGCCAGCAATGCCGAGGGCAAGGATTGCCCCGCCGCATTGAACACCTGCAGATCGCCCAGGTCGGCAGCGCCGGCCCGGCGATAGATCGCCGGTTCCAGAACCACCCTGTACGCACCGGACTGCGCACTGGACAGCGTCAGCGGCCACTGTTCTGCGTACTGGCTGCGGTAATCGGCAGCCTGCGCCACGACGGCGGCCAGCATGCCGAACATCACCGGCAGCAGCGCCCTGCTCCACTTCCTCATTGCTTTTCCTCCACGGGCGGCGCCGCGCTCGGCGGTGCCGGTGCCAGATAACCCACGACCGTGCACAGCAGGCCGTAGGCGATGAACGATGCGATGCCCAGCAGGTTGCCCAGGTGCTGGCGATCGACGATGACCAGCTTGGCCAGCACCACGCCCATCAGCACGGCGCCCACCATCCACAACACGCGCTGGCCGCGGCGCGAGCCCCAGACCCAGGCGATCACGCCGAGCACGCTCCACAGCACGGTCAGGCTGGTCTGGGCCAGGCTGAAACGCATCATCGATGCGTTCCACGCCAGGCCGCCCCACTGATGCACGCCATGCAGCACCACGCTGGTCAGCGCAACGAAGATGGCCAGTGACAGCAGCGGCATGCGGATGTTCAGCAGTGCCTGCGGCGCCTGATCGCTGTACAGCCAGCGCGCCAGCAGCAGCAGGCTCAGCCACTGCGCAAGCTCGGCCGGATTCAGCACCGGCAACCACAGCAGCGGGGCTGCGTCGCCCGGCAACAGCTGGCCCAGCAGCCAGCCGATCGAGAGCAGGCCGAACAGCACGCATTGCAGCGGCGTGCGTACGCGGTCGAACGCTTCGCCCAGCGGCCAGCGCAGCACATTCCAGCGCCACAGCGACAGCGCTGCCATCAGCAGCCACGGCAGCGTGACCAGCAGGGTCGTCCAGCCCTGTGTCAGCCCGGCTTGGCTACCGCCCCACAGGGCCAGCAGCGAGAGCAGCGACGGCCACAGCAGCCACCACAGGAACTGCGCGATGCGTGCCACGGTGTTGCCGCCCTGGCGCAGGCACAGCAACGTGCGCACGCCCAGCGCCGCGAACAGCGCCCAGGCCAGCGCGCCATAGCCGGCGAACGGCTGGTGGTGGGCATCGCTCTGCAACAGGGCCAGCGGGAAGCCCAGCGCCAGCATGGCCAGTGCGGTCACGCCCAGCGCACGGGCTGGCTGGCGGCGCTGTGCTTCGGCGGCCAGCCA
The DNA here is from genome assembly GCF_030985895.1 of Stenotrophomonas sp. Sm6012. Lineage (NCBI taxonomy): Bacteria > Pseudomonadati > Pseudomonadota > Gammaproteobacteria > Lysobacterales > Lysobacteraceae > Stenotrophomonas > Stenotrophomonas sp. Sm6012. Next base: position 2,454 of record NZ_JAPTFX010000206.1, read on the forward strand.
TGCCGTGACCGCCGCCAGCACCAGCAGCGCATCCACTTCGGTGCGGTACGGGAAGAAGCGGGTGATCTCATGCACCAGTCCACCCAGCCACCACAGCAGGCCCCACAGGTAGTAGACCAGCGCGATCTCGTGGCGCGACCGGCGCTGGTAACTCCAGGCCGACGCAAAGCCAGCCACGGCCAGCAGCAGCGCGCCGATGGCGGTGGGATTGATCAGGAAGCGCAGGTCCTCGTGCCAATGATCGCCGCCGGCCACGAAGGCGAATGCAGCGCCGATCTGCAACAGCGCACCGGACACCTGTGGCAACCATCGCTTCTGGCGCAGCCCCAGCCATGCCAGCCCCGCACCTTCCAGCGCGAACACCGCGCCGGTGGCGCGCGCCGACAGCGCCAGCGGCACCGCCAGCGTGGCAAAGCCCACTGCCAGCACTGCATGCGACTGCGCCAGCACGGTGTACGACGCCCGCCTGATCAGCGCCCACGCCAGCACCGCATAGATCGCGGCCAGGCCCAGCGCGCACAGCGCCAGCGTCATCGGCTGCTCGTGCAACATGCCCGCCTGCAGCGAGAATGCGACCAGCGGCGTGCCGAACACCAGGCTGCCATCGACCAGGTCACGCCGCCCGGCCGGCTGGCGACGCGCGTACAGCAGCGGGATCAGCAGGTAGAACGCGAAGAACAGCAGCAGGAACGGTTCGGTGCTGCTGAACTTGCCCGGCGCGTACTGCAGCACGCCCCAGAACGTACCGATGCCGAACGTGAAGGCGAAGCCCAGCAGGTTCAGCGCGCGCCACGGACGGAACCAGGCAATGGCGAAGATGCCCGCGTTGAGCACTGCGTAGTAGCTGAACAGGCCCACGTGGTTGCCACTGCCGGTGGACAGCCACAGCGGCGCCATGAAGCCGGCGAGGATGCCCAGCACCGCCAGCGTGCGCGAGTTCTGCACCACCGCCAGCACGCACAGCCCGGCCACCAGCGCGATCGAGCTGGCGAAGGCGAAGCCGGGCGGAATCAGCTCGAACCGCTTGAACGCCGCGAAGATGGTCAGCAGCAGCACGCCGACGGCGCCGCCCTGCAGGGCCAGCGCGAACATCCGCCGGCGTTCGCGCTGGTGCCAGCCGAACGTGAGCAGCCCCAACGCGCCCACGGTGACGCCGGCCAGGCGCAGCTCGATCGGCAACACCAGCCAACCCTGGTCGCTGACGTACTTCAGCAGTGCGGCGACACCGGCCAGCAGCACCAGCATGCCGATCTTGACCGGTACGTTGCCTTCGGTGAACCAGCGTTTGACCGCACCGATGCCGCGCTCGATGAAATTCGGCAGCGCCGGTTCTGGCGGCAACGGCGGCTGCACCGGCGCCGGCGGTACCGGCGGTGGTGCAGCAGGAGGGGGGACGGGCGCCTCGATGGGCGCTGCTTCGCGTACCGGTGGCTGCGGGGGAGGCGTAGCAGCGGCGGCGATCGGCCGCAGGAACGGTGGATCGGCACTGGCCGCGGGCGTGACCACCGGCCGTTCAGGCGCGGGCGTGGCGACGGCCGGCCTGGCAGCAGCAGGCGCGGCGGCCATCGCGCTTTCCAGCGCGGCGACACGACGGCGCAGGCCGGCAATCATCACCAGTGCCACCACCAGCAGCAGCGGGATGGCCAGCAGAACCAGTACGACCAGGGCTATCAGTGCTTCCATTGCCTGCTTCCATTGCGTTCCCGCGCCCCAGCGGCAGCGGTCGACCGCCCCATGCTACGACAGGGCTGGCCCCATAAACGACGAACCCCGGCCAGGCCGGGGTCCGTCTTTGATCTGCACCGGCCTTACTTGGCGGCGATGACCTTGGCCATTTCCAGGCACTTGTTCGAGTAGCCCCACTCGTTGTCGTACCAGGTCACCAGCTTGACGAAGGTGCCGTCCAGGGCGATGCCGGCATCGGCGTCGAACACCGAGGTGCAGGTTTCGCCGCGGAAATCGGTGGCCACCACCTTGTCTTCGGTGTAGCCCAGGATGCCCTTCAACGGGCCTTCGCTCTGTGCCTTCACTTCAGCGCAGATCTCGGCGTAGGTGGCTTCCTTTTCCAGCTCGACGGTCAGGTCGACCACCGACACGTCCGAGGTCGGCACGCGGAAGCTCATGCCGGTCAGCTTCTTGTTCAGTTCCGGAATGACCACGCCGACGGCCTTGGCCGCACCGGTGGACGACGGAATGATGTTTTCCAGGATGCCACGGCCGCCGCGCCAGTCCTTGTTGGACGGGCCATCGACGGTCTTCTGGGTGGCGGTGGCCGCATGCACGGTGGTCATCAGGCCGCGCTTGATGCCCCACTTGTCGTTGATGACCTTGGCCAGCGGGGCCAGGCAGTTGGTGGTGCACGAGGCGTTGGAGATGATCGCCTGGCCGGCGTAGGTCTTGTCGTTCACGCCGTACACGAACATCGGCGTGTCGTCCTTCGACGGGGCCGACATGATCACCTTCTTGGCGCCGGCATCGATGTGCTTCTGCGCGGTTTCCTTGGTCAGGAACAGGCCGGTGGCTTCCAGCACCACGTCGGCGCCGACTTCGTCCCACTTCAGGTTGGCCGGGTCGCGTTCCTGGGTCAGGCGGATCTTCTTGCCGTTGACCAGCAGGTCGTTGCCCTGCACCGACACCTCGGCCTTGAAGCGGCCGTGCACGGAGTCGTACTTGAGCATGTACGCCAGATAGTCCGGCTCCAGCAGATCGTTGATGGCCACGATTTCGATGTCGTCGCCGAAGTTCAGCACCGCCGAGCGCAGGACGTTGCGCCCGATGCGACCGAAACCGTTGATACCAACCTTGATTGCCATGTTCTCAAGCTCCTGCGGCCGCGACAGGTGCGGCGGGATGGATAGGGCCCACAAGTCTAGCAAACCGGGGCTGGCCACCGTGGGCCAGCGCCCCCGGCGGAGGGCCGGCGGACAGGATTTGATCCGGATCAAAGCGTTAGCGCGGCGTGAGGCCGACACTGGCCCCATCCACCCAGCAACGAGATCACCCCCATGCGCAAGACCTCCCCCCTGATCCTGGCCGGCCTGGCCGCCGCCCTGTCCCTCGCCGCCGCCCCGGCCATGGCCCAGTCCAAGGGCGACTGGACCGTTTCGGCCGGCGTGCACCAGGTGGCGCCGAAGTCGAACAACGGCTGGCTGGCCGGCGGCACGCTGAAGGTCGACGTCGACAACGACGTCAAGCCGACCATCACCGGTGAGTACTTCATCGCCGACAACCTGGGCATCGAAGTGCTGGCCGCGCTGCCGTTCAAGCACGACATCAACATCAACGGCCTCGGCCGCGTGGGCAGCACCAAGCAGCTGCCGCCGGTGGTGACCCTGCAGTACCACTTCAACAGCAAGGGCAAGGTGTCGCCGTTCATCGGTGCGGGCGTGAACTACACCACCTTCTTCAGCGAAGACACCACCGGCGCGCTGAAGGACAGCCGCCTGAAGCTGCAGGATTCGTGGGGCCTGGCCGCGCATGCGGGCGTGGACTTCGCGATCGGCGAGAAGGGCGCCCTGCGCGTGGACATGCGCTGGATCGACATCGACAGCAAGGTGAAGTTGAACGGCGAGAAGATCGGCACGGTCAACATCGACCCGCTGGTCTACGGCGCGTCCTACGTCTTCAAGTTCTAAGCGGTGTGTTGAGCGGGGGGGGGGGGGGGGGGGGGCG
>NZ_JAPTFX010000207.1:0-6108 GCF_030985895.1 Stenotrophomonas sp. Sm6012
AGACTGCACGCAGCCGGCCGCTGGCCGGCATCCTCGATGCGGCTGGATCCAAGCGATTGCCGGCCATTGGCCGGCACTACCAGGCAACGCTCAGCGCGCGCGCTTCCTCCATTGCTCGCGTGACTGGCCCCAGATCTGCATCGGCTTGTCGTTGTACGGCGGCGGTAGTTCACCCATGCGCAACAGCGTGCTGCCGAGCTTGCGCGCCACCGCCCGCGAGTTGTCGTTGTTCTCGGCAATGGTGTGGATCACCTCATCCCAGCCCAGCGTATCGAAGGCCCAGTCGATCGCCGCGACCGCCGCTTCCGGCGCATAGCCCCGGCCCCAGCTGGCGTGGCGTATGCCCCAGCCAACCTCGGTACCGGGCCAGTCCTGCGGTTGCCAGGGCCCCATCCGCCCGATCCATTCGCCGCTCGATTTCTCGATCACGCTGAACATCGAGAAGCCGAACAGATGCCAGGCGCCGGCCAGGCTGCAGAAGCCGCGCCAGGCCACCGAAGGCGGCTGCACACCGCCCAGGGTGCGCATCGTTTCCTCGTCGGCGCAGAACGCCAGGTACGGTTCGTAGTCCTCGCGCAGCAGGGGGCGCAGGATCAGCCGCTCGGTTTCCAGGCGCAGGTCGAAGATGCTCATGCCGACTCCATGTCGTGGGAAGGGGCGACCATGATGGTCGATCCCTGACCCGACGGGATGAATTCCGGCCCGCACAACGCAACGGGCCGGCATGCGCCGGCCCGTTGACTCCTGCAGGTTGCGCCCGGGTTTACTGGCGCGTGGCTGCAGCCGTGGCGCCCGCGGCAGCGGTCTGCGTGACCAGCTGGCCATCAACCACCGGCAGGCGATCGCTGGCCGGCTTGTTGTCCATGCGCACGGTCTTCTCGGCGCCATCATAGCGATAGGTCACGTTATAGCCCTTGACCACATCGGTGTTACCCATGGCAATGCGGTTGCCCGGCTTGCTGGCCATGCGCATGGTGCCAGTGGTGCCGTCCTCGTTGCGGTAGGTCACGTTGTAACCGGTAACGCGGCTCGACTCGGAGGTGGCAGTCTCGGTGTGGCACTGGCGCTCGGTGCGGTTGACCACGCGGCCACCCACATGGCGCTTGTCGATCTGGTTGCCGATGAAGCCACCGGCCACCGCGCCGGCCGCGGTTGCGGCCTTCTTGCCGTTGCCGCCGCCGACCTGGTTGCCGAGCAGGCCACCGACCACCGCGCCGACCACAGTACCGCCAACGTTGCCGTCACGCTCCGGCAGGCGCTCCTGCACGGTCACGTCCTGGCAGACTTCGTGCGGGGTCTGGGTGGTGGAGGTCTCGCGCACCGGATCAGTACCGATCACGGTGGCATAGGCCTTCTGCTTCTCAGTGATCGGGTCGACCTTCAGCACGTCGGCGTACTCCAGGCCGCGCGGCGCCGACGGGTCGAGCGTGTCACCACGCGCACCGTCGTCAATGGCATTGCCATCGGCCAGGCGCGATTCGGCATTGGGGGTTCCGGCGCTGATGGAATCGGGCGACTTGTCGCCACTCTTCATGAAGGCGGCGGTGGCGATGCCACCGACCAGCAGCGCGCCCGCTGCGACCAGGACAGTTGTAGTTGTGCTTTTCATGACCTGCTCCTTGCGGACCATCCGCAACGTTCTCGTGCCAGATTGCAGCATGGACTGCCTGAACGGAATCTCCACATTTCCTGCTCATTGCTGTAACCCATTCAGCATCGGGAAATGCTGGGCCCGTGGTAGCGTTTGCATGTTCCCCACGAGGATTCCCGCCATGGCCAACGCGATGCTGCTGCCGGTACTGCAATGGGCGCGCCGGCTGCGCTACCCCACACTGTTCAAGCTCACTGCCGGCCTGTTCGTGCTGACCTTGTTCATTCCGGACCCGATCCCGTTCGTCGACGAGCTGGTGCTGGGCTTCGGCACGCTGTTGCTGGCCAACTGGAAGAGCCGCAACGCTACCCCGCCCCCGCCGCTGGAACAGCGTTGAGTCCGCTGGTCGACAGCCACTGCCATCTGGATGCCAGTGAATTCGATGCTGACCGCGCGGCGGTGATCGAGCGCGCAGGCGCGGCTGGCGTGCGCGCGCAGGTGGTTCCTGCGGTCACCGCCGAAAGCTGGCCGAAGCTGCGCGAGGTCTGCCGGCTGGCGCCGGGGCTGTACCCGGCCTACGGCCTGCACCCGATGTTCCTGGCCGAGCACCAGCCCGGGCACCTGCCGCTGCTGCGCGAGTGGATCGAACGCGAACGCCCCTGCGCGATCGGCGAATGCGGCCTGGATTTCTTCGTTGAAGGGCTGGATGCCGAGGCGCAGCAGGCCTATTTCATTGGCCAGCTGGAGCTGGCCCGCGAGTTCGAGCTGCCGGTGATCGTGCATGCGCGGCGCGCGGTGGACGCGGTGATCGCCGCGATCCGCCGCATCGGTGGCCTGCGTGGCGTGGTGCACAGCTTTTCCGGCAGCCCGGAACAGGCCGCGCAGCTGCACAGGCAGGGTTTCCTGCTGGGCCTGGGCGGCCCGCTGACCTACGATCGCGCGCAGCGCCTGCAGCGACTGGTGCGCGAGATGCCGCTGGAACAGCTGCTGCTGGAGACCGACGCGCCGGACCAGCCCGACGCCGGCATCCGCGGCCAGCGCAACGAACCGGCGCGGCTGGCCATCATCGCCCGCCATGTGGCGGCGTTGCGTGGAATGGAACCGGATGCGGTGGCGCAGGCCACCACCGCAAACGCGCGGCGGTTGTTCGCGCTGCCCGCAATGTAACGGCAGGTGCCGGCCGCTGGCCGGCACGGTCCATCACACCTCGCTGACCTCGACCGCTTCGGCCTTCGCTTTCTTCGGCTCCAGCAGCATTTCCAGCGCCTTGCCGACCGCGGCGAAGGCGAACGCGCCGGTGATGTGCGTCGCGGCGCCCAGGCCTGCGCCGCAGTCCAGCTTCAGTGCCGCATCGGCGCCCAGGTTCGGGCGGATGCCGCACACGCTGCCATCGGCCTGGGGGTACTTCACGTTTTCCAGCGAGTACACCGCCGGCACACCGAAGTAGCGCTTGGCATTCTTCGGGAAATTGAACTCGCTGCGCAGCTTCTTGCGGATCAGCGCCAGCATCGCGTCGTGCTCGGTACGCGAAACATCGCGGATGCGCACCAGGGTCGGATCGGTGCGGCCGCCAGCGGCGCCCACCGTCAGCAGCGGCAGCTTGCGGCGGCGGCACCAGGCGATGGTCTCGACCTTGACCCGGAAGCTGTCGCAGGCATCGATCACCAGATCGAAACCGCGATCCAGCAGTTCGGCCATGTTGGAGACGGTCAGGAACGCCTGCACCGCATCCGCTTCGATGTCCGGATTGATCGCGCGGCAACGCTCGGCCATCGCTTCGGCCTTGTTGCGGCCGTAGTTGCCTTCCATCGCCGGCAGCTGCCGGTTGGTGTTGGACACGCAGATGTCATCGGCGTCGATCAGGGTCAGGTGGCCGACCGCCGAACGCGCCAGCGCTTCCACCACCCATGAGCCGACACCGCCCATGCCCACCACCGCCACGCGGCTGCCCTGCAGGCGCTCGAGCGCGCCCACGCCATACAGCCGTTCGATGCCGGCGAAGCGTTGTTTGACCTGTTCGTTCATCGGGCTATTTTAACGTGCAGGTGCCGGCGCCTGCAGCGCGCCGGCATCGAACCCACCGTTGCACGCCCGGAGAGCCCGCCATGAACGCCAGCCCGCCCCGCCGCCTGAGCACCGCCCATCGCTACCTGTTCGTACTGTGCCTGGGCCTGCTGATCGGCCTGATCGCCACGGTGATGGCCGGGCGTGCGCTGCAGGCCCGCCGCGACCCATTCCCGGACAGCCTGATGCAGGTCATGCAGCGGCAGTCGCAGCTGCTGCAGCAGGCCCAGCAGCAGAACCGCTGCAGCCTGGCCGACAGCGTGCCGCGGCTGCAGGCCATTCGGCTGCTGTCCAACGATCTGGACCTGGCCTTTCCAGGGCTGAAGGACAGTGCGCAGTTCCAGCAGCACGCCAGCCGGCTGCGCGGCAACCTCAACGCTGCGCTGGCTGCGCCCCCCAGCGACTGCACGGCCCTGGCCCAGGTGGTGGATACGCTGCAGGCCGATTGCCGCGCCTGCCACCAGGACTTCCGCTGAGCGCATTCATCCTGCAGCCGGGCAATGCACACGCGGTTGGCGCCTTGTTCACGTTCGAAAGGGGACGATTCGTCCACCCTGCTGCATGACGCAGTACCACCCAACGCACCCGCCTTCACGGCCAGGAGACGCCCCATGAAGATCCAGCTCATCGCCGCCAGCGCCATCGCTACCCTCGCCCTGGCTGGCTGTGCCACCTCGCCCGGCTACGGCGGCGGTGGTTACAACAATGGCTACAACAATGGCGGCTATGGCAACAACGGCGGCTACAACCAGGGCCGCTGCGCCGACTGTGGCATCGTCACCCGCATCAACACCGTGCAGTCCGGCCGCACCGCGCCCAGCGCCACCGGCGCAATCCTCGGCGGCATCGTCGGTGCAGTGGCCGGCCACGAAATCTCCGACCACACCGGTGGCAGCCGCGGCAACAAGAACATCGCGGCTGCCGCAGGCGCGGTGGGTGGCGCGCTGGCCGGCAACCAGATCCAGAAGAACGTCACCAGCGACACCTATGACATCAGCGTGCGCATGGACGACGGCCGCACCATCGTGGTCAACCAGCGTGACCTGGGCGGCATCCGCGAGAACACCTACGTGCGCGTGGTCAATGGGCGGGTCATTCTGCGCTGACCTGCAGCGGGCCACAGGCAAAGAAAAAGGCCCGCTTGCGCGGGCCTTTTTCATGCCGACGGGCGGCAGGTATTACACCGGCTGCACCTTGTCAGCCTGCAGGCCCTTCTGGCCCTGCACGACTTCGAAGGTCACCGACTGGCCTTCCTTGAGGCTCTTGAAGCCCTGGGTCTCGATGGCGCGGAAGTGCACGAACACGTCCTCGCCATTCTGCCGGCTGATGAAGCCGAAGCCCTTTGCATCATTGAACCACTTTACGGTACCGGTCTCGCGATCAGCCATCTCACTAACTCCCTTGGACTCTCTCTTGTTGTTGGAAACGCCTGGTGGGCGGCTGACAAGCAAGGGGGAAGCGAGGTGCATCGATGCAGCGGATCGGGAAGATCTTGCTTCATCAGGCCACGATCCACGGTGACCTTGCCAAGCTCAGCGACTGCAACTTAACCCGCCCAAAACGAAAAAGCAACTGGCAAAATCTTTCACTGTCAACCCCAAATCGACCACCATACGGGACAGCATGGGACTCTCATTCATCTTATATCTGCTAGCGGTCATTTTTGTCCTCGTCGGCATCGCTGGAATCATCCTTCCGGCCCTTCCCGGCATCCCGCTGGTGTTCATCGGACTGCTGCTGGCGGCCTGGGCAGACGGCTTCGTCCATGTCGGTTGGCCGACGCTGGTCGCCCTCGGCGTGCTCACCCTGCTCTCGCTGCTGGTGGACGTGCTGGCCACCGTGGTCGGCGCGCAGCGGGTGGGTGCCAGCCGCAAGGCACTCTGGGGGACCTTCGCCGGCAGCATCGTCGGCCTGTTCTTCATGCCGATCGGCCTGTTCGCCGGGCCGCTCATCGGGGCCCTGCTTGGCGAGTACTGGCACACCCGCGAACTGGGGCGTTCGACCAGGGTCGGCCTGGCCACCTGGCTCGGCATCCTGCTCGGCCTGGCGCTGAAGCTGGCGGTGGTGATTGCCATGCTGGGCCTGTTTGCCTTCGCCTGGTTCCTGTAACCGATGCGGCCTTCACGCCCTGCGCACGCGGGGGCCGTGCATATACCGTAGGGGCTGGCCGCGATCCGGTGCAGCCGCCACACTGTGCGATCCCCGTATTCACCGAAGGGCCTGCTGGAATGACCCTCCCCCCGTTGCTTCCCCGCCTTGCGCCCCTGGCGCTTGCCCTGGCCAGCGCACCGCTGGCGGCGCAGGAGTTCGTGCCCAGCACCGACACCTCACCCGCTGCCTGCGCGGCCATCACCACCGATGCGGCCCGCCTGGCCTGCTATGACCGCCTGTTCGCGCATACCCCGCAGGCCACCGCGGCAGCCGATGCTGCCGCAGAAGCGGCCGCGCAGGCC
>NZ_JAPTFX010000208.1:0-6050 GCF_030985895.1 Stenotrophomonas sp. Sm6012
GCCGCCCCCGTCTTCTTATCTATCTCACCACTGGTACGCCACGCTCAGGTTGGCAGTGGTCTCGCGGTAACCATGGTCACCGCGCATCACACCGAAGCCACCCCAGGCACTCAGCCCGCTGCGGAACTGCACGCGTGCACCGGCACTCAGTTCATAGCGATTGCGCGGAATGCCGGCCTTCAGCAGTTCATCATCAAAAGCGATGCCATTGTTGGCGCCATCGCGGTACCAGTTGGCCACCACGTACGGGCTGACCGAGGCACCGGCGGTGCTGTGGCCTTCGCCCTGCAGGCGCAGGCCCAGGCGGCCGGACAAACCATTGTTGTCCAGCGCACGCACCACGGTGCCGTTCGCCTCTTCGTGGCGGTCGGTACTGGTGTTGGTGTAGATCAACTGCAGCTCCGGCTGCAGGCTCACGGTCGTGCTGCCGATCTGGCCGATGCCGATGCGGTAACCGGCTTCCAGCGCGCTCTGCCAGATATCGGAGTCGTAGCGCTCCTCGGCCAGGCCTTCGCCCTGCACGCGGTTGCGGAACTGGCCGCGCTGCACGCTGGCATCCAGATACATCGCATCGTTGTTCCAGCTGCCGTACACGCCCAGTGCGCCGCCTTGCACCTTGCCCTTGGCGCTGTAGCCGGTCAGCTCGGAACGTGAGGTGGCGCTGGACTGCGCCAGCGTACCCATCACGCCCACGCGGCCTCGGCCGTTGTCGAACACGCCCATGTCCGCACCCAGCTGCACGCGCGAGCGGTCCACGCGCAGATCCAGCTGATCATTCACCGCACCCAGCTTGCTCTGGTTGCTGTCCACACGCGCCCAACCACGCACGCCGTCGTCGCTGAAGCTGCCGCCCTGGCGGTCACGCCAACCGTGGCGCAGCAGCTGGTCCACCGCAAACTGGTTGGCCAGGTAGGCACCGGTTTCCGGGCGCAGCACCGGGGTCGGTTCCACCGGATCGACCGGATCAATGATCGGCCCGCATTCCGGCAGCGTCGGGTCGACCACGCACGGGTCCGGCACGGTGGCCAGTTCCGAGCGCAGGTACCAGCCGCCGTTGGCGGCATCCTTGAACAGGAAGTACTCGTACTGCCCACCCACCGCGCGGCCCTGCAGGTCGAACTGGCCGTTGGAGGCACCGCCCACGCGGATCAGTTCGATGCCCTTGTCGGTCTTGGCGCCGGCACCCCCGGCATTGACCACACGCACGTTGGCCTGGCCGCTGGTATCGCCGGCCACGATCAGCTTGTCGGTGGCCGAGGTGTCATCGAACAGGACTGTGTTGAACAGCAGGGTGCCGCCGTTGCCGGTGAAGGTATCCACGTTGAGGGTGTTGAACGTGCTGCCGTTGCCCAGTGCCACGATGCCGGTGCTGCCCAGGATAAGAGCGCCGACGTTGCTGTCGCCGGTCATCAGCCAGGTGCTGTCGCTGCCGATGTCGGCCGAAGTGACATTGGTGAAGCGGCCATCGATCTGCGCCTTGTTGCGCAGGATCACATCGAGCGTGCCATTGCTGACGGTGGTGGGGTCGAAGGTTACGTTGCCGGCAAGGCGCGAGTTGTCCACAGTGAAGTTGACGTCGGTCGGGCTGCTGTTGATGCTGCCAGACAGATTGCTGAAGAGAAGCAGATTGCCATCGCCACCGGTAAGGGTTGAGCCGTTGGCAATCAGGATGTCAGCGTTGCTGCTGTCAAAGCCGGGCATCACCTGGATCGCGGGACCGCGCTGGGAAGCAATGGTCGAGCGATCCACATTCAACGTCACCGTACCGTCCGGGTGCGGTTCGTTCCACAGCAGTACGCCGGCATTGGTACTCGCGATGCTTGACCCGTTGGTGATATCCAGCCGTCCAATGAAAACACGTGCGCCGACTCCGCTGTTGTAAACAGGCGCGGTAGGGTCGGGAGCATCTTCCACTTCCACCTGTACACCGTCCAGCAGCGCATAGGGGTTCCGGTCATCGGACGTTGCCAGGCTGCGGAGTAGATCGATGCCGACGGACAGTCGCTCGGTGGGCGCAAGGTCTGCCGCTGTAACCTTGATCGAGCCTCCCGTCAGTCGCGCCACCGTGTTGCCGTTGTTCAGTGCAATGCCGCCGCGGAAGGTGGTGCCGGTGGCTGTAAGTTGGGCGTTGTCGGTCAAGCTTACCGCTCGCTGGCCTGCGGCGCGGATAACGGTGCCGCCGTCCAGCACGACAGTCGACGTATCGCGGGCGCTGATCTCGTTCATCTGCGCGTTCTGCCCGATCAGGTTCGAACCATTGCGCAGCGACCATGCCTCTACCGGGTCGCCTGCCACAACGGTGGCATCCTGATTGTCCAGGTCGCCGGCCAAGGCAGATCCGGCGGCAAACGTGGTGATGGCCAGCAGTACGGCATGAGCCAGGGGACGGCGCGGGTTCGCGCGGGGGGATGTAATGTTTCGCATGATCGTTTCCTTATCGGATGAGAAGTGCTGATTCGCCTGCGCTTTCGACCCGCTGGAACTGCGCCGTGATGTATAGGTTGTCATCACGTGAAAAAAGCGTGAAGTTCAGGTGCTTTCGCGAATGCAGGTGTCTTGTACGGCCCGAATTCTCGCTCCGCCCCCGGTCCCATCCCATGCAATTAGTTGTAAAGCCGGCTTGCCAGGCCGCGTGGGTTCAGCCCATGGACAGCACTGCGGCATCCGGTCGCAGGCGTATTGCAAGTCTTTCGATGGGCGCATGGTCGGCCCACCCCGAGCATGTCTGCTTTCACACGGAGACATGCGATGCCCCCTTTGCTTCCCCCTCGTACAACGTTGGCTGCAGCGCTCGCGGCGGCCTTGGTTACTGCACTTCCGGCTCAGGCCCAGCAGGTGGTCGCCGACGGCGATCAGCAGACGCCCGCTGCGGGCGATTACACGACGACTGAGCCGGTAGAGCCGGGCAACCCTGCCGGCTATGCATTCCTCGCCATCAATGGTGGTCAAATCCAGCCTGCGGGGGCAGTGAATCTTCGTACGGAAGGCCTGCGCGCAGCCGCAGTCCGTGCCGAAGGGGCCGGCAGCCTCATTGTGCTGAAGGACGCTACGGCCGCCACGCTGGGTGATGGCGCGGCAGGGCTTTCCTCAGCCAACGGTGGCTACGTGCAGGCCAGCGACATCAGCATTGAGACATCCGGCGCTGCGGCAAACGGCGCCGAAGCGCTGAACGGACGACTCGCCTTGGAGCGCGCCCACATTGTGACCCGTGGCGCACTGTCCCACGGCCTGTCTGTCGCTGGCGGCGATGCGCAGATCGTTGACAGCGTCATTGAAATTGCCGGCAGCCAAGCCAATGGATTGGATATCAATGGGGGCACGCTGCTTGCCGAAAGGGTGCGCATCGATATTGCTGGAAGCGGCGCCGGCCTGTGGGCAGGAGGCAGCAGCGCGACGACGCTGCGCTCGGTACAGATCAACGGTACCGGCGCGGGGGCATCCGGTGCGTTGGTGGCGTTGGGCAGCAAGGCGATGCTTGAGGATGTGGATATCGCGCTGACGCACGACAGGTCCGGCACCGGTCTGCTGGTGGGGGGCGAGCTGGAAATGCGTGGCGGCAGCGTGCATTCCGGAGGTGCCAATGCCAGTGCGCTGAGTTTTACCACCAGTGGCGGTGGCAAGGCGACGCTGGATGGGGTAGACCTGTCCGGTCACTTCGGCATCAATCTGATGGAAGGCTCTGAGCTGACGCTTCGCAACAGCCATCTGCAGAGTCAGTCCATCGGCATCGACATCAATCAGCGCAATGGCATTGCCACGATCAGCGATTCATCGATCACCACGCGGGATGGCGTTGGCATTCGAATGCTGGACAACGGCGAGCTGGAGTTGACCGGGTCGCAGGTCACCTCTGACGGGCTGCACGGTCAGGCGGTTTCAATATTGGGGGGCGAGGCCCACATTGCCTCCAGTGCGCTACATACGCTGGGCGAGAGCGGCCACGGCATCTTCGCCGAGGCCAGCATCGGGCGCACGCCTGTTGTTGCAGTCGAGGACACCCGCATACTTACTGAAGGCGAGATGGCCCTGGGGGTGATTGCACGCTCGGGCGCGGTGGTGAGTTTGGCCGACAGTGAGATACGCACCACGGGCCGTGAGTCGCATGGCGTTCTGACCGGCGGCAACGGCGAGATGAGCTTGGCCAACACCCACGTACGCACCGAAGGCGAAGGCGCATGGGCGGCGGTGGTGAATGACAACGGAAAGCTCTCCATCGACGGCGGCTCGCTGGTCAGCGCCCAGCACGGTGGCATCTGGATGCGCAGCAGCCGCGACCCCGGCCTGACCCTGGCCAATGGCGCAGTGGTATCCGGCGGCAATGGCATTGCACTGGCGCTGGATGCGGCCGTGGCCGGGCGCTTCGATGTGAAGCTGGACAGTGGCGCGGTGATGATCGGCGACATTGTGATCACCCCCGAGGACGAAGACGCCGGCCTGGTGCCGCAGTCTGAAGTGCATGTGCAGTTGACCAACAACGCGGGCTGGCATGGTTCGTCCCATCTTGTGCAGGGCATGGCACTGGATGGCGGCAGCCAGTGGATACTCAATGGCAATGCCGCCGTGCAGGAACTTGCACTGCGCGACAGCACGCTGGCCCTGTCGGATGGCAGCGGCCGCTTCAACGTGTTGACGGTGGACGGCGATCTGCACAGCGAAGGCTCCACCTTCCTGTTCAATGGCGCGCTGGCCGGTGACACTTCGGACATCGATCGCCTGCACGTGCGCGGCGATGCCAGTGGCAATGCGTCCATCGTGGTGAACAATATCGGCGGCGTGGGTGCAGCCACCTTCGACGGCATTTCGCTGATCCGCATCGACGGTGCGTCACTGGCGGACTATTCGCTGGCCGGCCGCGCCGTGGGCGGTGCCTACGAGTACTTCCTGTTCAAGGGCGGCCTGCTGGACCCGAATGATGGCAACTGGTACCTGCGTTCGCAGTGGTTCGATATCTGCGAAGAGGATCCAAACGCACCGGGCTGTGTGGTGGACCCCGGCCCGGACCCTGACCCGGACCCGGTGGATCCCATCGACCCGATCGACCCGATCGACCCGGTAGATCCGGTAGATCCGGTCACCCCGCCGCCGGTGCTGCGCCCGGAAGCGGGTGCCTATCTGGCCAACCAGTCGGCGGCAGTGAACATGTTCGCGCACCGCTTGAGCGACCGCATGGGCGCAGTGGCAATGAGCGAGGAACGTGCCGCCTGGGCGCGCGTGGCCCGCAGCAATGCGGATTTCACCGCGGTGGGCGGGCAGCTGTCGGTGGATGGAAACACGTCTGTGATGCAGATCGGCACCGATGTGTGGCGGCGCGGCGATGCCGCACTGGGTGTGATGCTGGGCAGCGGCCGTGCAGACAATACGGTGGTCTCCGACCTGACCGGTTACAGCGCCAAGGGCCGCGTGCGCGGCACGGCGGTGGGCGTGTACGGCACCTGGCTTCGGCAGGCCGATGGCAGCGAAGGCGCGTATGTGGACGCACAGCTGCAGTACGGGCGTTTCAGCAATCGCGTGCAGGGCATTGCGCTGGACAAGGAAAGTTACGATTCGCGCATGCGCAGCGGCTCGCTGGAAGCGGGTTACACCCTCAACGTTTGGCAGGGCGCGTCCAGCAACGTGTATGTGCAGCCGCAGATACAGCTGACCTATACCGACTACAGCGCCGATCGACACGTGGAAAGCAACGGCACTGTGGTTGATGGCGCAGCGGCCGGCGGGCTGTCCGGACGCGTGGGTGTGCGCGCGTTCGGCCAGCATGCGGGCATGGGCACGCTGGTGCAGCCGTACCTGGGCGTGGACTGGCTGCGCAGCAGTGGCCGCAATGCCATCGACTTCCGGGGTGAAACGCTGCGGGCCGACCTGCCACGCAACCGCTACGAGGTGCAGGCCGGTGCCGAGCTGAAGATCAGCCAGCGCCTGGAGGCATGGGGTGGCCTGAACGTGCAGCGCGGTGACCACGGCTACCGCGATGTGGGCGGGCAGGTGGGTGTGCGCCTGGCCTGGTAATGCAGGATCGGGGTCAGAGCCCATTGCCACGGCAATGGGCTCTGACC
>NZ_JAPTFX010000209.1:0-5806 GCF_030985895.1 Stenotrophomonas sp. Sm6012
TGGGTGAGGGCGCTTTGCTTGCGAAGCACTGCTTCGCAAGCGCCCGAACGCACAGCCGCCAGCGGCTGGGCCGGACCGCGGAGCGGGGTTCACGGCGTCCCCGCACTCCGGCACCGCCCCGCCTCCCCACGGAATGCCCGTTTTTGACGTTGACGTTGACCTGGCTTGCAAGCAGGTGCAGGGCTGCAAGCCCTGCCGAACCCTCCACCGGGCGTAGAATGCTGGCATGAGCGAATCCCTTGACAACCACCTGGTCCACGGCCGCCGCCAGCGGCCCGACGGCCCATCGCCGATCGATGTCATCTCGGTCCAGTCGCAACTTGTCTACGGCCACGCCGGCAACAGTGCCGCCGTCCCGCCGATGCGCGCGCTCGGCGTGCGCGTGGCGGAAATCCCGACCGTGCTGCTCAGCAACGCGCCGTTCTACGACACCACCCGAGGCCGCGTGCTGCCCGCCGACTGGTTCGCCGATCTGTTGCTCGGTACCTACGAACGCGGCCTGCCGCAGCGGGCCAGGATGCTGGTGTCCGGTTACTTCGGCAGTACCGCCAACGGTGCGGCGTTCGCCGACTGGCTGGACGAGATCCTGCCGGCCTGCCCGCAGCTGCGCTACTGCCTGGACCCGGTGATCGGTGATACCCATACCGGGCCCTATGTCGAGCCTGGCCTGGAAGCAATCTTCGCCGAGCGCCTGCTGCCGCATGCCTGGCTGGTCACGCCGAATGCATTCGAACTCAATCGGCTCACCGGCATGCCCGCACTGGCCGAGGCCGATGCCATCGCCGCCGCCCGTACGTTGCTCGACCGTGGTCCGCAGTGGGTGATCGCGCACAGCGTCGGTGGAAACCCCGGTGAGCTGGTAACCCTGGCGGTGGGACGCGAGGAAACCTGGCGCTGGACCTCGCCGCTGCTGCCGGTGGATGTGGCAGGCACCGGCGATGTGCTGATGTCACTGGTAGTGTCGTTCCTGCTGCGCGGCGAATCGATGCAGCAGGCGATCTCGCGCGCCATTGCCGGTACCCATGCGGCGCTGGAGGCGACCCTGGACAACGGCTTCGAAGAGTTCGACGTTATTGCCGCAGCGCCTGCTGCGCTGGCCGAAGGTACGCGCTTCCGCGCCGAACGCGTGGCATGAGCGGTCTGCACGAACGCACGCCGCGCACGGTCGGCATTGTCGGCAGCGCCGGCGCCTATGGGCGCTGGTTGAGCCGCTTCTTCCAGCAGCACATGCAGCTGCAGGTGATCGGCCATGATCCCGCAGACCCGGCTTCACACACGCCGGAGCAGCTGCTGGCGCAGGCCGATGTGCTGGTGTTCTCGGCACCGATCCGGCACACGCCCGCGCTGATCGCCCAGTACGTGCAGCAGTCCGCGGGGCGCGAGCAGGACCGCCTGTGGCTGGACGTGACGTCGGTGAAGGAAGCGCCGGTGCAGGCGATGCTGGCCTCGCAGGCTGAAGTGGTCGGCCTGCATCCGATGACCGCACCGCCCAAGGCACCGACGCTGAAAGGCCGGGTGATGGTGGTGTGCGAAGCGCGGCTGCAGCACTGGCAGCCGTGGGTCGACGCGTTGTGCGCGGCGCTGCAGGCCGAGTGCGTGCGTGCCACCCCGCAGCACCATGACCAGATGATGGCGCTGGTACAGGCGATGGTGCATGCCAGCCACCTGGCCCAGGCCGGGGTGCTGCGCCAGTACCAGCCGCAGCTGGGCGACCTGGCCGCGATGATGCCGTATCGTTCGGCGTCGTTCGAGCTGGATACCGCGATCATTTCGCGCATCCTGTCGTTGAATCCGGTCATCTACGAAGACATCCAGTTCGGTAACCCGTACGTGGCGCCGATGCTGGAGCGGCTGATCGGCCAGTTGCAGTCCCTGCAGGCACAGGTCGGGCAGGGCGACGACGGTGCACGCGGGGCATTCCGTGAGCAGCTGTTGTCGGCCAACCGCAGCGCCTTCGGCGAGCAGGCCCTGGCTGACGGCAACTACACCTTCGAGCGGGTGGGCTACCTGCTGGCGGACCTGACCGAGCGCAATGCGCTGTCGGTGCATCTGCCGGAAGACCGGCCCGGTTCGCTGCGTGAGCTGCTGAATGTGTTCGAGCAGCACGGCATCAGCCTGGCCTCGATCCACTCTTCGCGCACGCCCGGCGGCGAAGTGCATTTCCGAATCGGTTTCGTTGCGGGCAGCGACCCGATGGCGATCGCTGCGTCGGCGGCCGAGGTGGACGCCAGCGGCATCGGCCGGGTGCTCGGCTGAATTCATCCACAGGCAGTGTGGATGATTTCTGCGCAAACATGTGGATAACCGCGCGCAAGCCTTGGTCCGCAAGGCTGTCAAGATGCCTGGTGATAAATTGACCACGCCTCTTTGTAGCGTCGACCGATGCTCGACTGCTTTTCGCAGCCGCGTCCGTCAGGCGCGGCGATAAAGCCAGTGCCCACCAAGGTGGGCACCCACCAGGCAGGGTGGCAGTGCTAGATCGTCAGCCGCAGTTCGCCGCCGCTGGTGGTGAACTCGCGGCCGTTGCGCACCAGCTGGCGGCCATCATCCAGCTCGTAGCGCGGCGTAGCCTCGGAGTGGTGCCCGCTGCCATTCGCCTCGGGCTTGAACTCGATGATGATGTGGCTTTCGCCATTGCTGTCGACGGCGGGAAACTGACGGAACGACATCGTGCACCTCCTTATACGGACTACGGTCGCTGCTGTTCGTGGCCAGCTTGGTCCGGCTGATGTTAGGCGACCGTCATCAATCGATGAACTGCAGCCTTGCCAGTTCAGCGTACAGACCGCCTTCGGCCAGCAACTGTGCGTGCGTGCCCTCGGCCACGATACGGCCCTGGTCCATCACCACGATGCGGTCGGCCTTGAGCACGGTAGCCAGGCGGTGGGCGATCACCAGCGTCGTGCGGCCGGCCATCAACCGCTCCAGCGCCTGCTGCACGCTGTACTCGCTCTGCGCGTCCAGCGCGCTGGTGGCTTCGTCCAGCAGCAGGATCGGCGCGTCCTTCAGCAGGGCACGGGCAATCGCCACGCGCTGCTGCTGGCCGCCGGAGAGGCGGGCGCCGCGCTCACCCAGTTCACTGTCGTAGCCCTGCGGCAACGCACGCAGGAAGCCATCGGCCTCGGCCGCGCGCGCGGCCTGCTCGACCTCGTCGTCGCTGGCCTGCAGGCGGCCATAACGGATGTTCTCGCGCGCACTGGCCGCGAACAACGTCGGCTGCTGCGGTACCAGCGCCAGCTGCGCGCGCAGTTCGGCCGGGTCCGCCTGGCGCACGTCGACGCCATCCACGCAGACGCGGCCGCTGGCCGGATCGTGGAAACGCAGCAGCATCGACAGCACCGTGCTCTTGCCGGCGCCGGACGGGCCGACCAGGGCGACGGTCTCGCCGGGCTGCACGTGCAGGCTGAAATGATCCAGCGCGGCCTGGTCCGGCCGCTGCGGGTAATGGAAGACCACATCGTCGAACTGGATTTCGCCACGCAGCAGCTGCGGCAGCGCGTGCGGCTGTGCCGGCGCGCGGATCTCGATGTCTTCCTGCAGCAGCTCACCGATGCGGCCCATGCCACCGGCCGCACGCTGCAGTTCGTTCCAGACTTCGGCCAGCGCGCCGACCGAGCCGCCGCCGATCAGCGCATACAGCACGAACTGGCCGAGGGTGCCGGCGCTCAGGCGCCCGTCGATCACGTCGTGTGCACCCAGCCAGAGCACTCCCACGATGGCGCCGAACACCAGCAGGATGGCGCTGGCGGTGACCAGCGACTGCGCGCCGATGCGGCGGCGTGCGGCCTTGATCGCGTCGCCAAGCGCATGGTCGAAGCGGCCGCGTTCGTACGGCTCACGGGCATGGGCCTGCACCGTACGCACCGCACCGAGGGTCTCGCTGGCCAGGCTGTTGGCATCGGCGATGCGGTCCTGGCTGTTGCGCGCGACGGTGCGCAGCTTGCGCGCGCCGATGATGATCGGCAGCACCGCCAGCGGGATGCCGAGCAGCGACCACGCTGCCAGCCTCGGGCTGGTGACGAACAGCATCGCCAGGCTGCCGACCACGGTCACGCTGCTGCGCAGGGCGACCGACATCGTTGAACCGACCACGCTGCGCAGCAGTTCGGTGTCGGCGGTCAGGCGCGAGACCAGCTCACCGCTGCGGCTGCGGTCGTGGAAGCCGGCGCCCAGCTGGATCAGATGCGCGTACAGCTGGCTGCGCAGGTCGGCGACCACCTTTTCGCCCAGCAGCGACACGAAGTAGAAGCGCGCCGCGGTACCCAGCGCCATCACCACCGCCACCAGCATCAGCAGGGCGAACGCACGGTTGATCTGGCCGCCGCTGCTGAAGCCGTGGTCGATCATCTGCTTCACGGCCGGCGGCAGGCTCAGCGTGGCTGCCGAAGAGACAGCCAGGGCCAGCAGCCAGGCCGTGAACAGGCCACTGTGGCGGCGCACGAACGGCCATAGCGTGCGCAGGCTGCCAAGGCGGCGCAGCGGCGGGGTCGAAGCGGGGGCGTCGTCCTTGTCAGTCATCCTGGTCGTCGTCTTGTATGCGGATACGGTCACGGGTGGCGTCGCGCAGGCGGATTTTCAATGCGTCGACCTGATCGGCAGGCAATTCGACCCGCAGGCACACGCCATTGGCATCGAACTGTTCATCACGTTTCCCGGCACCAAAAGCAGGCAGGGTGGCATGCAGGCTGCCCAGGTCCTCGAAGCCGGCCAGCAGCTGCAGTCGGGCCATGGTGACCAATGGCAGGCGTGGGGCGGTACGCAGGCACTCGGCGGCGGCACCGCCGTAGGCGCGGACCAGGCCGCCGGCACCGAGCTTGATGCCGCCGAACCAGCGCGTCACCACCACCATCACCCGGTCGAAACCCTGGCCATCGATGGCAGCCAGGATCGGCCGCCCGGCGGTGCCTGCGGGTTCGCCATCGTCGCTGGAACGGTAGTCCTGCCCATGGCGGTAAGCCCAGCAGTTGTGCGTGGCATCGGCCACTGCAACCTGCTGCAGGAACGCCATCGCTGCCGCGGCGCCATCAATCGGCGTGGCATGGGCAATGAAACGGCTGTGTTTGACTTCCAGCGTGTGGCTGACCGGCTGGGCGAGGGTATCGGGCATCTCCACCATTCTACGGTGTTGCGCCCGGCCTCCGCGGGCCTCAGTCGTCCAGCAACGGGCGCAGGTCGCGCGGCAGGCGCGATTCCGGATACTGCTCGATGTAGCGTTCCAGGCTGGCGCGGGCAAGGTCGCGCTGGCCCGCATCGCGGCGGTCGCGGATTTTTTCCAGCCATTGCCGGCGCGGCAGGCGCGCGTCGGCGCCGACTTCGGCCTGCACCGCATCGGCGCTCAGGCTGGCATCGCTGCTGCGGCGCATGACGCCTGCGGCTGAACGGCTGGCGGCCTCGCGCTTCATCGAGGTGATCTGTACCCGATCCAGTGCCTGCGCCGGTTCGGCGTTGGCTGCGGCGTCGTCCATGGCCGCCTCGGCCGGGCGTGCCTTGAGCGCCGCTGCCGGAGCGGGCGCGAAGGCCGGAGCAGCTGCCGAGTAGGCCGCCGGGGCCGGTGGCGCAGGCGGTGCCGCTGCAGGAGCGGCCGACGGTGTTGCAAGAGCTGTATCGGCGGCGGCATCGGCGGCGGCCTCGGCCGCCCTTGAACGCGCGGCGCGTGCCGGTGCGTCCACGGGTTCGGGCTTGGGTGCTGCGGCCATTGCGGGTGCCCGCGCGGGGGAAGCCGGTGCGGGCGGGGCGGGGGCCATCGGAGTCGCCATCGGAGCAGCCTCGGGCGTTGCCGGTGGCGCGGCCGGTTCCGGGATTGCTG
>NZ_JAPTFX010000020.1:0-43886 GCF_030985895.1 Stenotrophomonas sp. Sm6012
GTCCTGCCCACCCACACCGCCCCGCCTCTGACAGGTTCCCGGTGACGGTGGCAACGGCTGGGCTTCTGATCTCATCAATTCCTTGGATATCTGACAGATGTTCATCCACGCATGGCGTGGATCTACTGCAGATCGCAGGAAACTGTCGAAGGCGGGGTGGGTCCGGTTGCGGGGGCGTGAGCGCCATGGATGGCGCGACCGAGCCTCCATGGACGGATTCACGGCGTCCCCCGCAACCGGACCCACCCCGCCAACCCACAGGGATCAAGCTTTTGAAGTTGCTTCGGCTGTTGCTTCGGCTTCCGCGGGTTCCGGGCGCCGCCCGGACGACTACAATCCCCTTCATGCTGAAATTCTCGAATACCTCCCTCCGGGGGCGCCGGTGAGCGGCCGCGGTGGCAATGACGGCCAGGTCCGCATCATCGGTGGCCGCTGGCGCAATACCCGCCTGCCGGTGCCGACCCTGCCGGGCCTGCGGCCGAGCAGCGACCGCGTTCGCGAAACGCTGTTCAACTGGCTGATGCCCCGGCTGGGCGGGGCGCGGGTGCTCGACCTGTTCGCCGGAAGCGGCGCGTTGGGCCTGGAGGCCGTCTCGCGCGGCGCCGCCCACGCCACCCTGGTCGAGCGCGATGCCCAGCTCGGGCGCAACCTGTCCGCCGCCGTCGCCAAACTGCAGGCAACCGGCCAGGTCACCGTGGTCCAGGCCGATGCCCTGCGCTGGCTGCAAAGCTCCCCGGCGCAGCAGGCCGACCTGGTGTTCATCGACCCGCCGTTCGCCGATGGCCTGTGGCAGGACGTGCTGGCCCAGCTGCCGCGGCACCTGGCCGCCGATGCTTGGTTGTACCTGGAATCGCCGGCCGGACACGTGCCCGTGCTGCCGGCGGAATGGCTGCTGCACCGCGAGGGCGGCACCCGTGAGGTGCGCTTTGCCCTGTACCGCCGCGCCACTGCTACACTTTGACTTCATCTGAACATCTGCATCCGCCCATGACCGTGGCCAACCGCCGCATTGCCGTCTATCCCGGCACGTTCGATCCGATCACCAATGGTCATATCGACCTGGTGAGCCGGGCCGCGCCGTTGTTCGAAAAGGTCGTGGTCGGCGTGGCGCAGAGCCCGTCCAAGGGCCCGGCGCTGCCGCTGGAACAGCGTGTGCAGCTGGCCCGCGGCGCACTGGGCCACCACGGCAATGTCGAGGTCATCGGCTTCGATACGCTGCTGGCCCATTTCGTCCGTTCGGTCCAGGGTGGGGTGCTGCTGCGCGGCCTGCGCGCGGTGTCCGACTTCGAATACGAGTTCCAGATGGCCAGCATGAATCGCCATCTGATTCCCGAGGTCGAGACCCTGTTCCTGACCCCGGCCGAGCAGCACAGCTTCATTTCGTCCTCGCTGGTCCGCGAGATCGCGCGCCTGGGCGGTGACGTGTCCGGTTTCGTGCCGGCCGCGGTGCTCGAAGCCCTGCGCAAGGTCCGCGAAGCGAAGTCGGCACAGTCGTAAGCCCCGCTGCACCCGCACCCCATTACGTACACCACCACGCACCATTCCGGGAGGAAACCCATGAACACCACCATGCGCGCGATGCTGATCGCTTCGTTGGCCCTGGCCTTCACCGCCTGCAAGAAGGAAGAGGCCGCTCCGGTCGACGAGGCCAAGCAGGCGCTGGTCGCGCCGTCCAAGGACGACGATGCAGGCTGGAAGAAGTACCTGCAGGAAGTGGCGATCCAGAACATGGGCAACATCACCAACAGCCCGTTCCTGTACTACCTCTCGCCGGAATCGGACCCGGACTTCCAGGCCAAGTACGAGCGCCAGACCGAGAGCGCGACCCAGGCCGTGGCCCGTGGCGTGCAGCCGGGCAACATGCTGGCCTTCGGTTCGTCGGCCTCGGGCAAGATGGCTGACATGATCCAGGCCGTGTTCAAGGACGTGGGGCCGGATTCGATGAAGGGCGTGCGCGTCGTCTTCATCGGCCAGTCGGCCGACAACGCCCGCGTGCAGGCTGCGATCCAGCCGACCGGTGCCGAGTACATTTTCGTCGAAGCCAAGTAAGACCGAGCCATGGCGGCCATGCTCCGGCATGGCCCGGGCGACGCTCCGCAAGGGCGCCGCTGATGACCTGACCGGCCCGCGCGCCCGCGCTGGCCGGTCCTTGTCCCAAGGCGCGGGCGAGGA
This sequence comes from Stenotrophomonas sp. Sm6012, assembly GCF_030985895.1. Lineage (NCBI taxonomy): Bacteria > Pseudomonadati > Pseudomonadota > Gammaproteobacteria > Lysobacterales > Lysobacteraceae > Stenotrophomonas > Stenotrophomonas sp. Sm6012. Next base: position 2,173 of record NZ_JAPTFX010000020.1, read on the forward strand.
GTATCGCCATGTCGCTGAAAATCAACGAGCTCTGCGTCAACTGCGACGTATGCGAGCCGGCCTGCCCGAACCAGGCCATTGCGATGGGTGAAACCATCTACGTGATCGACCCTGCGCGCTGCACCGAATGCGTGGGTCATTTCGACGAGCCACAGTGCGTGGTCGTCTGCCCGGTCGAATGCATCGATCCGGACCCGGAGATCGTGGAAACGGAAGTCCAGCTGCTGGCCAAGCTGCGCCAGCTGCAGCACGATCACCCCGAACTCTATGCGGAGCCCCCATCCGAATGAAGACGCTGATCGTCCGCCCCCTGCTGCTGCTCGGCCTGCTGCTGAGCCCGATCGCCTGGGCCGACAGTCCGGTCCGTGCCGAACGCCCCGACGGCGCCGCCATTGCCAGCGGCCATGCGCTGGCCACCCAGGCCGGCATCGACATCCTGGCGCAGGGCGGCAATGCCTTCGACGCCGCGGTGGCGGTGTCGTCCACGCTGGCGGTGGTCGAACCGATCAGTTCCGGACTGGGCGGCGGTGGCTTCTTCCTGCTGCACGATGGGGCCACCGGCAAGGATGTGATGCTGGACGCGCGCGAGACTGCACCGACTGCGGCAACGCCCCAGGCGTTCCTCGACAAGCAGGGCAACCTCGACCGTGACCGCTCGGTCAACGGCGCCTGGTCGGCCGGTATTCCGGGCCTGCCTGCGGCGCTGGTCGAACTGTCGGCCAAGCATGGCAAGCTGCCGCTGTCGGCGTCGCTGCAGCCGGCCATCCGCATCGCGCGCGAAGGTTTCCCGGTGTACGAGCGCATGGCCAAGGGCTATGCCTCGCGCCGTGAAGTGATGGAGCGCTTCCCCGGCACCCGCGAGGTCTACCTGCGCAACGGCAAGCCGATCGCCACCGGCGATTTGTTCAGGCAGCCGGAACTGGCGCAGACGCTGGAACGCCTGGCCGCCGGTGGCTTCGACGGTTTCTACAAGGGCCAGACCGGCAAACTGCTGCTGGAAGGCGTGAAGCAGGCGGGCGGCAAATGGACCGCCGAGGAACTGGCCGGATACCGCGTGAAGCAGCGCGAACCGATCGTCTTCAACTACAACGGCTGGAAGATCACCACCGCGCCGCCGCCGTCGTCGGGTGGCATCGCGCTGGCCAGCATGCTGCAGATCCTCGAAGGCTGGGACATCAAGAAGATGGACCCGGCCCACCGCACCCACCTGGTGGTGGAGTCGATGCGCCGCGCCTACCGCGACCGCACCTTCTTCCTCGGCGATCCGGACTTCGTGCAGATCCCGCAGAAGGTGCTGACCAGCAAGGATTACGCGCAGGGCCTGCGGGCCACCATCCATCCAGAGAAGGCCACGCCCAGCGACCTGCTGTCGGGCAACCCGACGCCGCTGGAAGATGACGAGACCACCCACTTCTCGATCATCGACCGCGACGGCAACCGCGTTGGCGCCACCCAGACGGTCAACCTGCTGTACGGCTCGGGGCTGATACCGAAGGGCACCGGCGTGCTGCTGAACAACGAGATGGATGACTTCGCGCTGAAGCCCGGCACGCCCAACGCATTCGGCGTGATGGGCTATGAAGCCAACGCGCCGAAGCCGGGCAAGCGCATGCTCAGCTCGATGACGCCGACCTTCATGGAGAACGCCGACAAGGTGGTGGTGCTGGGCACCCCGGGTGGCAGCCGCATCATCACCATGGTGCTGCTGGGCATCCTCGGCTACGACGCCGGGCTGGATGCGCGGCAGGTGGCCGCGTTGCCGCGCTACCACCACCAGTGGTTGCCGGACCTGATCGAAGCCGAGGACGATGCGTTCGATGCCGGCACGGTGAAGCAGTTGCAGGCGATGGGCCACAGGATCGACCTGCCAGGCAACGTCGCTGCCGGTGGCCGCGGTTCCAGCCATGTGTGGGGCAACCTGCAGACCGTGGAATGGGACCGCAAGTCCAACACGCTGTTCGGCGGCAGCGACCCGCGCAACCCGGTGGGCAGCGCCCAGGTCGTGCCAGCGCGCTGATCCGGTCGTGCCGGCCGCGGGCCGGCAATCTGCTGGCTCGACGAAACCCCGCCTTTGCCGGCGGGGTTTTCCGTTTCCTTTCTAGCGATTATTTAACGAGCCGGCGCCGATAATCGACCCATGAAACTCTGGTCTATTCGTGGAAACTCGCAGCGCCTCGATGGCGGTGCGATGTTCGGCAACGCGCCGCGCGCGTTATGGGAAAAATGGGCAGCGCCGGACGAGCTCAATCGCATCGAGCTGGCCTGCCGTGCGCTGCTTGCCAGCCCGCTGGAAGGCAAGACGGTGTTGTTCGAAACCGGTATCGGCGCGTTCTTCGATCCGCGCATGCGCGAGCGCTATGGCGTGCAGGAAAGCCAGCACGTGCTGATCGATTCGCTGCGCGAAGCCGGTTTCGAGCACGAGGACATCGATGTGGTGGTGCTCAGCCACCTGCACTTCGATCATGCCGGTGGCCTGCTGGCGGCATGGAGCGAAGGGCGCGAGCCCGAGCTGCTGTTCCCCAACGCGACCTACGTGGTGGGCGCACAGCATTGGCAGCGCGCCGTGCAGCCGCATCCGCGGGATCGGGCCAGCTTCATTCCGGAACTGCCCGGCCTGCTGCACGCCAGTGGCCGCCTGGAAGTGGTGGACGGGGAGTACTCCAGGGCGCTGGGACGCAGCGTGCGTTTCAGCTACAGCGATGGGCATACGCCGGGGCTGATGCTGGCCGAGATTGTCGGCCATGCCGATGCCGGCGAGCGTGCGCGCGGTGGCGTGGTGTTCTGCGCCGACCTGATTCCGGGCCGGTCATGGGTACACGTGCCGATCACCATGGGCTACGACCGCAACGCCGAGCTGCTGATCGACGAGAAGCGGCAGTTCCTCGAAGACAAACTGGCGCGCAACGTGCATCTGTTCTTCACCCACGATCCGCAGGTGGCGTTGGCGCAGCTCGGTCGTGATGACAAGGGGCGTTTCGTCACCCTGCACGAGCAGGGGGAACTGAAGGCGCGCGCGTTGGGGTAATGAAAAGGCCGGGAAGTGCCCGGCCTTTCACTGACGCAGCAGATCCACGCCATGCATGGATGGCGTTCTATGCGGACGCGACGATTACGATGCCTTCAGGCAGCTGCTCATGAAGGTCTTGCGTGCATCACCGGCCAGCTTCTTGGCGCCCGCATCGGCATTGCATTTGCGCATGCGCTCCTGCTGCGCATTGGCCGGCTTGGCGTCGGCGGCGTGGCCACTGAGGCAGGCGCTCTGCGCGGTCTTGTAGGCGTCGCCCTTCAGCCCCTTGTTCTTGGCCGAGCAGTCGGCCATGCGCTGCTGCTGCGGGGTGGTGGCGTTGGCGGCCAGTGGCAGGCCGACAAGCAGGACAGCGGCCAGCAGGAAAGACGCTTTCATCGGGTGACTCCAAGCGGTGGCGGGTGCGCGGAGCATTGGCTTGTGGGCGGAAAGGCCACGTGAAGAAAGACCGCCTTGGCCGTACTCGCTTGCATCGGCATTCAGATCGGCGTATTACTTAGCCATATGGGTAAGTATGAGCCAGGCCTCCAGGCCGTCTTCCACGCGCTGGCCGACCCGACGCGCTGCGCGATCGTGGCCGCGCTGGGGCAGGGGCCGTGCACCGTGTCGGTGCTGGCCGAGCCGTTCGAGATGGCCTTGCCCTCGCTGATGAAGCATCTGGCCGTGCTGGAACGCAGCGGCGTGGTGCGCAGCCACAAGCAGGGGCGCATACGCACCTGCGAACTGGTGCCGGCGCGGCTGGAGCAGGCCGAGCAATGGCTGGCCGCGCAGCGTGCTGTGTGGGAAGCACGCGCCGACCGCATGGTCGCGTTCGTTGAAACCCTTCACCGACAGGAGCAGGCCCATGGCCGTGGACGCAGGTAGCAACCCCGACACCGATCTGGTCATCAGCCGCGTATTGAACGCGCCGCGCGCGGCACTCTGGCGGGCCTGGACAGACCCCGAACTGCTGCGCCAGTGGTGGTGCCCGAAGCCGTGGACCACCGAGGTGCGTGCGTTCGACCTGCGCCCTGGCGGGGCCTTCCACACCTTCATGCAGGGCCCCGACGGCGGCAGCAGTGACAATCCGGGCAGCTTCCTGGAGGTGGTGCCGCAGCAGCACCTGGTGTTCACCTCGATGCTGGGCGCGGGCTGGCGCCCGCAGTCGCCGTGGCTGGGCTTCACCGCCATCATCACAATGGAGGACGAGGGCCAGGGCTGCCGTTACACCGCGCGGGTGATGCACCCGGACAAGGCGCTGCGTGACCAGCATGAGCAGCTGGGCTTCTTCGACGGCTGGAACACTGCCATCGGCCAGCTGGAAGCCTTCGCGGCCGGCCTGTAATGCCGTGCCTGGGGTCAGATCCCCTTCACAGCGAAAGGGCTCTGACCCCGGTTCAGCGGATCAGCCGACGCGGGTACCGAAGATGCGGTCGCCGGCATCGCCCAGGCCCGGCAGGATGTAGCCCTTGTCATTGAGCTGGGCATCGATGGCCGCGGTGTAGATCTCCACGTCCGGATGCACGGCCTTGACCGCGTCGATGCCCTCCGGTGCGGCCACCAGAAAGATGCCCTTGATGCGGCGCGCGCCGGCGCGCTTGAGCATGTCGATGGTGGCGATCAGGGTGCCGCCGGTGGCCAGCATCGGGTCCAGGATCAGCGCATCGCGCTCTTCCAGGCGGCCGGTCAAGCGTTCAAAGTAGGGCACCGGCTGCAGGGTTTCCTCATCACGCTGCAGGCCGACCACGCTGACGCGGGCGGCCGGGATCAGCGACAGCACGCCGCTGAGCATGCCCAGGCCGGCACGCAGGATCGGCACCACGGTGATCTTGGCGCCGGCGATGCGCTGCACGGTGACCGGGCCGGCCCAGCCGGGCAGGGTATGCGGCTCTGTGTCCAGGTCGGCGGTGGCCTCGTAGGCCAGCAGCGTGCCCAGCTCGTTGGCCAGTTCGCGGAAATCCTTGGTGCTGAGCGCGGCGTTGCGCATCAGGCCGATCTTGTGCTGCACCAGCGGATGGCGCACTTCGACGATCTTCATGGTCGGGAAGGGGAAAAGGAGAGAGGACGCCATTTTGCCGGATCGGTGGGCCGAACCCAAACCCGCGCTTCGTCAAATGTGCAGATCCATGTCATGGCCATGCAACCTTGCGGACATACCGTGCAGACCCATTCTTAACAGGAATGGGGATTCCCAGTGCATATCAAGACTCCGTTGGCCGTTGCCATCACCCTGACCCTGGCGATGGGGGTGGCTGCACCGCTGCAGGCCGCCGGGCAGCAGGCGGTCGCCGCCACCGGCGCGGTGGCCGCCGACGCGGTCGACCTCGACCGCATCGAAGTGCGAGCGCAGCTCGAATCGCAGATCCGCGCGGTCGACCTCAAGCGCAGCAGCGATGCCATCGAGGACGCCGTGTCCTCCGATGCGCTGGGCCAGTACCCGGACAAGAACGTGGCCGAGTCGCTGCAGCGCCTGCCGGGCGTCAGCGTGACGCGTGACCAGGGCGAGGGCCGCTTCGTGGTCATCCGCGGCCTGGACGCCAACCTCAACAGTGTCAGCGTCGATGGCATCGCCATCGGCACGCCGGAAGATTCCAGCCGCGCTGCGCCGCTGGACGTGATTCCCTCCGATTCCACCGAGCGCCTGCGCGTGGTCAAGTCGCCGACCCCGGACATGCCGGGCGATGCCATTGGTGGCGCGGTGCTGGTGGAGTCGGCCTCGGCCTTCGACCGCGACGGCCGCAGCCTGCGCGCCAAGATCGAGGGCAGCCATCAGCAGCTGTCCGGCGAGACCAGCCCCAAGGCCGCATTCAACTACAGCGAAGTGTTCAACGACACCTTCGGCGTGGCGCTGGGCGTGAACTACCAGAAGCGCAGGTTCGAGTCGGACAACACCGAAGTGGAATACGACGGCGAGGACGATGCCGCGCCGGGCGACGTCACCGCGATCAACCTGCAGCACCGCAAGTACGAGATCGAGCGCAAGCGCATCGGTGCCAACCTCAACCTCGACTGGCGCCCGAACGAAGACAGCAAGTACTACCTGCGCACGCTGTACAGCCAGTTCGATGACGCCGAAACGCGCCAGCGGGTGATCTTCAACTTCGACGATGCGAAGATGGTCAAGACCGGCACCGATCAGTACCGCCTGGATGGCATGCCGAAGGATTCGATCGACAAGCGCATGCGCTACCGCACCAAGAAGGAAAACACCTTTGCGGCAAGCTTGGGCGGCGAGAACAAGCTGACCAATGCCGTGATCGATTACAAGGTCGGCTACACCCGCACCGAAGAGCGTGTGAACGACGAGATGGAGGCCCGCTTCAAGCTCAACGGCAAGGCATTCAACGGTACCCTGGACCAGCGCAGCCGCCTGCCCAGCTACAGCTTCGACAACCCGCAGTGGCTGGACAACGGCAACTACGCGTTCGACCGCTTCGTGCTTTCGCCCAAGCAGGTCAATGACAAGGAACACAGCGCGCAGGTCAACGTGCGCTTCGACGGCGACAGCGGCAGCATCAAGATCGGCCTGCTGGGCCGCTGGCGCGACCGTGACGTCAATGTCGACGAGAACGAGCTGCGCGTCGGCCCGAAGGTGGCGCTGTCGAGCTGGACCACCTCCTCGCCGGAGCATCGCCACGGCAACATGGGTGACGGTATGGATTCGGCCGCGATGCGCGCGTTCTGGGCGGCCAATGGCAGCCAGTACAGTGCGCGGCCGCAGGACCTTGGCGGCAACGCAATGACCTCGCTGGAAGAAGACTACGTGGCCAGCGAGGACATCTTCGCCAGCTACGCGATGGGTACCTGGGACATCGGCGCACTGCGCATCATCGGCGGCGTGCGCGTGGAGAACACCCAGTTCAAGGCCACCGGCAACCAGGTGGACGTGGCGGCCAATGGCCGCAGCTTCACCGTCACCCCGCGCGTGGCCAACAGCAGCTACACCAACGTGCTGCCGGGCCTGCACCTGCGCTACGACGCCGCAGACGACTGGGTGCTGCGTGCTTCGGCCAACAAGACCGTCTCGCGCCCTTCGTTCGGTGACATTTCGCCGCGCGTGGGCTACAGCCGCGGTGACGAGGAAGTGCGGTTGGGCAATCCGGAGCTGGATCCTTACGAATCGAAGAACATCGATCTGTCGGTGGAGAAGTACATCGGCAGCACCGGCATCGTGTCGCTGGGCCTGTTCCACAAGTCGATCGACGGTTACATCGTGGAAACCGTGCGCACCAATGACCCGGCCTACGGCGGCTTCGACGTGATCCAGCCGATCAACGGCCGCAAGGCCACCGTGCGCGGTGCGGAGTTCAACTGGCAGCAGCAGCTGGCGTTCCTGCCGGCCGGCCTGGACGGGCTGCTGGTCGGTGCCAGCGGCACCTGGCTCGACACCACGTTCGATGCCGGCATCAAGGATCGTGCGGGCGAAGACTTCACCCTGCCGCGCGCCTCCAAGCACGTCTACAGCGCGCACGTCGGCTATGAGAAGTACGGCCTGAGCACGCGGCTGGCAGCGGTGTACCGCAGCGAGTACCTGGACAGCATCGGCAAGGGCCGTGCCTTCGACATCTATGTGGCACCCAACACCCAGCTGGACTTCTCGCTGGACTACAAGTTCACCCCGCGCGTGAGCATGTACTTCGAAGCGCAGAACCTGCTGGACAAGCCACTGGAGCTGTACCAGGGCACGCGTTCGCGCACTCTGCAGATGGAAGAGTACGGCCGCACCTACGCGCTGGGCCTGAAGGTGGCACTGTGATGGGGCGTGGCATCACCGTCCTGGCTGCCGCACTGATGGCCAGCCTGGCGGCTGGCTGCGCGCCGGCCACGGGCAATGATCCGGCGGCGGCCGCGACGGCAGCGAAGGCCACTAGTGAGCGTGCGGTGGCCACCATCGCCGAGGCGTTCCTTTCGCCGATGACGCCGGCCGACAACATCGATTCGCCGGCGGCCTGGCGTGCGCCGGAAGGAACGCTGTGGCTGATCGCCACCGCCAAGGCCACCGACAAGCTGGTGGTCTACGACGGCAGCACCGGCCAGCATCTTCGTGACGTTGGCAGCAGCGGTACCGCGCCGGGGCAGTTCGACCGCCCAAACGGCATCGCGGTGACCGACGACCTGCTGTGGATCGTGGAGCGCGACAATCACCGCGTGCAGGTGCTGGGCCTGCCGGACTTCACCCCGCTGGCGACGTTCGCTGCGGACGACCTGCGCAAGCCGTACGGCCTGTGGGTCGACCGCCGGGCCGATGGCTACAGCGTCTACGTCACCGACTCCTGGGACAACGGCGAGGATGCGCAGGGGCGTGACATCCTGCCGCCGCTGGCTGAACTGGACAAGCGCGTGCGCCAGTACCACGTGACCCGCGACGGTGCGAAGGTCGAAGCGAAGCTTGTAGCCAGCATCGGTGATACCACCGAGGCCGGTGCGCTGCGCGTGGTCGAATCGATCTGGGGCGACCCCGAGAACGATCGCCTGCTGATTGCCGAAGAGGACGAAAGCTACGCCAGCGAGTTCAAGGTCTACACCCTGGCCGGCCGCTTCACCGGCACCACCTTCGGCCGCGACGTGTTCAAGGCGCAGGCCGAAGGCGTGACCCTGCGCACCTGTGGCAAGGACGGCTGGTGGATCACCACCGAGCAGGGCAAGCAGCGTAGCGTGTTCCACCTTTTCGACCGTCACACGCTGAAGCCGGTGGGCGCGTTCCAGGGCAATACCGTGGCCAACACCGATGGGATCTGGATGATGCAGCAGCCCAGTGCACGGTTCCCGCACGGTGCGCTGTACGCGGTGCATGACGATCAGGGCGTGGTCGCGTTCGACTGGGAGAGCATCGCCAAGCAGTTGGCGTTGCCGCTGGAGTGTGGCGCATGAGCGGGCGTTGCATGAGCGCCCTGGCATTGGGCCTGCTCCTGGTCGTCCCCGCGCTGGGCTTTGCCGCCGCGGAGCCGAACACCCAGGTACCGGCAGGCAGCCACCACTACGCAGCGACGACGGTGCCGGACCGCATCGTCGCCTCGCCCGCGGCCGATCCCAGCCACGGCTTTGCGGTGGCCTGGCGGACCGACGGCAGTGTGCAGGCGCCGCTGCTGGAAATCGCCGTGGCCGGAGATTCACCGGCCATCGAGGGCATCCGCCAGGTACGCGCAACGACCCGTGCGCTGCAGACCGAGAACGGGCTGTCGCATCACCATCGTGCTGACATCGGCGGCCTGCAGCCGGATACCCAGTATGTCTACCGCGTGCAGGGCAACGGCAGCTGGAGCGCGTGGAGCCAGCTGCGCACGCTGGCGGCCGCCGATCAGCCGCTGACCCTGCTGTACTTCGGTGACACCCAGAACAAGAACGTCAGCCATGTCAGCCGGGTCGTGCGTGCTGCGCAGAAGGCGGCACCGCAGGCGCGCATGAGCCTGTTCGCTGGCGACCTGGTCAGCGGCGGCGACAACATGGACGACAGCGAGTGGGGCGAGTGGTTCGCCGCCACCGGCTGGCTGGCGCAGGAGACGCTGGTGGCGCCGGCGATCGGCAACCACGAGTACTTCGAGGAGTTCGAGGACACCCCGCAGGAACGCCGCGTGCTGGGCAAGCACTGGCCGGTGACCTTCGCGTTGCCGGGCAATGGCGCTGCCGCCGCACAGCAGACCAGCTACTGGTTCGATGCGCAGGGTGTGCGCGTGGCCGTGGTGGATGGCACCTCTGCACTCGACCTGGGTACGGCCAAGGCGCAGGCGCAGTGGCTGGACAAGGTGCTGACCGGCAATCCGCAGCCGTGGACCATCGTGCTGCTGCACCAGCCGTTCTATTCGCCGCGCGAAGGCCGCGAGAATGCCGCGCTGCGTGACGTGCTGCTGCCGGTGGTACGCCGCCACAACGTCGATCTGGTGCTGCAGGGCCACGATCACACCTACGGCCGCCGTGGTGAAGGGCAGGCCGCGACGCCACAGTACGTGGTGACCGTGGCCGGGCCGAAGCAGTACCGCCTTTCCGACGAAGCACGCAGGACGATGGATCCGGTGGCCGAGGACACCCAGTTGTTCCAGGTCCTGAACGTTGACCCGCAGCGCCTGCGCTATGAAGCGCGCACGGTGACGGGCCGTCTCTACGATGCCTTCGAACTGCAGCGTGACGCCAAGGGCAGCAAGACGCGAACGGAACTGATCGACGGCCGCATCACGCCGCGCGACTGCCCCCGTTCGCAGACCGCCAAGGGTCGCGCCGACCGTTGCTGGGAATGAGCACACACCGATGACCACTCGCTCTCGTATCCTTTCCCTCGCTGCCATCGGTACCGCACTGCTGTTGCTGGCCAGTGCAGTGACCGCCGCCGATGCCGTGCTGCATCCTTTCCTGGTGGCCCAGCCGAAGCAGGCCCCGCAGGAAGTGAACCTGGCGGTGGAGATCCCGGCCGGCAGCTTCACCAAGTACGAGATCAAGGAAGATGGGCTGGTGCATGTTGATCGCTTCCAGTCGATGCCGGTCGCCTATCCGGCCAACTATGGCTCGATGCCGCGCACGCTGGCCGGTGACAACGACCCTCTGGATGCGCTGGTGCTGACCCGCGAGCCGCTGCATCCGGGGGTGATCGTGCGCTTCCGGCCGATCGGCTACCTGAAGATGATCGATGGCGGCGAGCATGACGAGAAGATCATCGGCGTGCCCACCGACAAGGTCGACCCGACCTTCGCCAACATCCGCGACCTAGCCGATCTGCCGGAGATCGAACGGCAGCGCATCGAGGCGTTCTTCCGGGTCTACAAGGACCTGCCGGCCGGCCGCAACCCGGTGCAGCTCAATGGCTGGGGCAACGCTGCCGAAGCACGGGCATTGATCAGCGAGGCGATGCAACGCTTCAACCGGTAGAGCCACGTCATGCGTGGATGCCCCGCGCACGCATCACCTTCACCGTCGCTGGCTATCATGTGCGCCATCCAGAATGAAGGCGATGCACGTGTCGGTAGCGTTGGTGTGGTTCCGTCGAGATCTGCGGCTGCAGGACAATCCGGCCCTGCAGGCCGCGCTGGACGCAGGCCACGAGGTGGTGCCGGTCTACATACATGCGCCGCACGAGGAAGGCGAGTGGATGCCGGGCGCGGCCTCCGATGCGTGGCGCCAGCATTCGCTGGCGGCGCTGGATGCCGACCTGCGTTCGCGCGGCTCGTCGCTGGTGCTGCGCCGCGGCGACAGTTTGGCGACGCTGCAGGCGCTGGTCGAACAGACCGGCGCCGAGGCGGTGTACTGGAACCGCAAGTACGAACCGGCCACCCAGCCGCGCGACGCGGAGATCAAGCGCACGCTGCGCGAGCAGGGCATCGATGCGCAGAGCTGCAATGGCAGCCTGCTGTTCGAACCCTGGGACATCGCGAGCAAGCAAGGCCAGCCGTACAAGGTGTTCACTCCGTACTGGCGCAACGTGCTCAGTCATTGGCGCCTGCCGGCGCTGACGGCCGCACCCAAGGCACTGACTGCGCACGCGGTCGACAGCCTTGCGCTGGATGAGCTGCGGCTTTCGCCTGCGCTGGACTGGGATGCCGGTTTCTGGGAGCACTGGCAGCCGGGCGAGGCCGGCGCGCTGGAGGCGCTGTCCGTGTTCGAGGACGGTGCGTTGCGCGGCTACCGCGAGCAGCGCGACCTGCCGGATCGCGTTGGAACGTCGCGGTTGTCGCCGCATCTGCACTTCGGCGAGATCGCGCCGTGGCGCATCGCCCATGCGCTGGAGGCCCTGCGCAGTGCAGGCACCGACGCGGATATCGACGGCTACCTGCGCCAGCTGGGCTGGCGCGACTTCGCCTACCACCTGCTGCACCACTTCCCGAAGACCCCCACCGACAATCTCAACCCGCGTTTTGATCGCTTCCCGTGGGCCACGCCCAGCGCGGCGCAACTGCATGACTGGCAGCGCGGCAACACCGGCGTGCCGATCGTCGATGCCGGCCTGCGCGAGCTGTGGCACACCGGCTACATGCACAACCGGGTGCGGATGATCGTGGCCAGCTACCTGTGCAAGCACCTGCGCGCACACTGGCTGCACGGCGCGCGCTGGTTCTGGGACACCCTGGTCGATGCCGACCTGGCCAACAACACGATGGGCTGGCAATGGGTGGCCGGAACCGGCGCCGACGCCGCGCCGTACTTCCGCGTGTTCAATCCGGTTACCCAGGCCGAGAAGTTCGATCCGCAGGCCCGCTATATCACCCGCTGGGTGCCGGAATTGGCTGCGCTGCCGATGAAGGCACGCTTCGCGCCGTGGCAGCACCCGTTGCTGCTGGAGGCGCATGCCCCTGGCTATCCGCGCTCGCCTCTGGTGGACCTGGCGGCGGGTCGCGATGCCGCTCTGGTTGCTTACCGCCAGTCGGGAGCGGGGTAAAGCGCGAGCTGAGCGATCCGGTCAGATAGCTGAACGCGGCCCTGTCGGCGCGCTGCATCATCATTCCGGCATCGCATCGGGCTGTTTATTCTCTTTGCGCCCGCAAGCCGCCGGCCGACCGGAAACCAAGGAGAACCCCATGATCCGCAACACCACCCGCAACGTCGCACTGGCCCTGATGAGTGCGGCCGTCCTGTCGGCCTGCGCCACCGGCGGCTCCTATGTGCAGAGTGACCAGTACGGCAACCCGACCGAGCAGCAGAACCGCACCGGCCGCAACGCGCTGATCGGTACCGCCATCGGCGTGGCCGCCGGCCTGCTGACCGGCGACAGCGCCACCGAGCGCCGCCAGCACGCGCTGATCGGTGCCGGTATCGGCGCACTCAGTGGTGCCGCTGTCGGCCAGTACCAGGATCGCCAGGAACGTGCACTGCGCGAGCGCACTGCCAACACCGGCATCGATGTGCAGCGCCAGGGCGACAACATCATGCTGAACCTGCCGGACGGCATCACCTTCGACTTCGGCAAGGCGACCCTGAAGCCGCAGTTCTATGGTTCGCTCAACGGTGTTGCCGGCACCCTGCGTGACTACAACCAGACCATGATCGAAGTGGTCGGCCACACCGACAGCATCGGTAGCGATGCGGTCAACAACCGCCTGTCGAAGGAACGCGCCGACTCGGTGGCGCAGTACCTGATCGGCCAGGGCGTGCAGAGCGTGCGCATTGAAACGCTGGGCGCCGGCAAGTCGTACCCGATTGCCGACAACAGCACCGATGCCGGCCGTGCCAAGAACCGCCGCGTCGAGATCCGCGTGATTCCGCTGAAGCAGTAACGCGCAGCGTTACGGTTCCGGCGCAGCCGGAACGAAAATGCCGCCCTTGCAGGCGGCATTTTCCGTAGGTGCCGAGCTTGCTCGGCACACCGACAGCGTTTCCGGTCGCTGCGTTTGCGCGCAGTGCCGACCAAGGTCAGCATCTACCGGAAGTCTGCCCGCCGGAACGAAAATGCCGCCCTTGCAGGCGGCGTTTTCCGTAGGTGCCGAGCTTGCTCGGCACACCGCATGACCGCGTGCTTTTTCGCTTTTGTAGAGTCGAGATCCTATGTTCGTGGTCAAGCCTGCTGGTAGCAGGCTTGACCCACCTTCAGCATCGCCGGATCGAAGTCCCGGCCGCTCTTGAAGACACCCCAGGCGATCCTGGCCAGCTTTCTGGCCAGAATGTTGAAGCTGGCGGTGCTGCTGTGTCCGCGCTCTCGGATGGCCAGGTAGAGGGGCTTGCCGCCTTTGGATCGGGTCAGGCCCATGGCCGCCATGTAGAGGATTTGACGCAGGCCGGCGTTGCCTCGCTTGGACAAACGGCGTCGGCCGATCCGCGCCCCGCATTCGTTGGGTCGGGGGTCCAGGCCAGTGCAGGCCACCCACGCGTCTGAGCTGGCCAGCGGCCAGCGGGTGATGTGATGGGTGACAAAGGCAGCCACCGTCGGCCCGATCCCCGGGGTCATGATCCGTCGATACAGATCGCTCTGTTCGCCGCTGCGGCAGAGCCGTTGGATCTCCCGGTCCAGCATCGCAATCGCCTCTTTCAGGCCCCTGAAAATACGCCCGAAGATGGCTGAGTCAGCCGCATCCGCACCCAATGAGAGATGGAGCGTTGCCTTGTTCCGCACCAGACTGTCGCGCTGCTGCAGAAGCACGTGCAGCCGCTCTTGCGCCGTCGAACGGGCGACATGCTCGTGCAGATTGTCGGCTTCCTTGGCGATGTAACGCGCAATGACCTGGGCATCGCCGGAGTCGGTCTTGCCGCGGCAAGCCACACCTTTGGCGTAGTGCTTGATGTCACGTGGGTTGAGTACGAAGACAGCATGATCGGCCTTCTGGGCCGCTTGAACCACAAGCTCGTGGTAGCGATTGGTCGCCTCCACGCCGATACAACACTTTACGGGCAGGCTGGACAGCCATTTGTTGATGGCCGAGGCTGAATTGGCGATCCGGAAGCTGCCCTTGGTGCCATGGTAGGCCACCACCAGGGTCCGTGAATCGGCATCAATACCGACGGCGAAACGATCTGACATCTGCGCAACTCCCAGCTATTGTTGAAGGGCTGGGGTGGTACCGCACCACGTTGGCTTGCCTACATCGGCGGTCCTCAAAGGCCGCTAGATCCTTTATCCACGTTAAGGTGCGGGATGGGGATCGCTCGACTCGTCTGTCGGCTGGTACCCGCAGATAACATGTTGACGGTCCCTCCACCCTGGCTCCTACATACCGCGTAGGAGCCGGGAGGAACATACAAGCCATGCTCGACTCTACAGAAGGCGGTCGAGCACGCTCGACCTCTACCAGAGCGGAATGCCCGGCTCACACCGTCGCCGTCGGCCGCACCACGATTTCATTCACGTCCACATCCGCAGGCTGCTCGATCGCAAATCTTACGGCGCGGCCGATCGCATCCGGTTGCAGGGCGATCGCGCGGTAGCCGACCATCATCTCGGCCGCGGCCGGATCGGTGATGCTGTCGGCCAGCTCGCTTTCCACCACGCCAGGATGGATGCAGGTCACCCGCAGCTCGCGGTGCTCCTGCCGCAGGCCGTCGGAAATCGCGCGCACCGCATACTTGGTCGCGCAGTAGACCGCTGCGGTCGGCACGACCGACAGCGCGCCGACCGAGGCGATGTTGATGATCTGGCCGCTGCGCTGGGCGATCATGCCGGGCAGCACGGCAGCGATGCCGTACAGCACGCCACGGATGTTCACGTCGATCATCCGGTCCCATTCTTCCACCTTCAGCGAGCCCATCAGGGACAGTGGCATCACGCCGGCATTGTTGATGATGACGTCGATTGCGCCGAAGCGTTGCCGGGCGGCTTCGGCGAAGGCCTCCACCTGCGCGCGCCGGGTCACGTCCAGAGCATGCACCAGAACCTCGGCCCCCTGCTGGCGCAGCTCGTCGGCCAGCGCCTGCAGACGGTCCAGGCGGCGGGCACCCAGTACCAGGCGTGCCCCCGGTTGCGCGAGGGAGCGGGCGATGCCGGCGCCGATGCCGCTGGAGGCGCCGGTGATGAGGATGGTTCGGGAAAAGGCCATGGCGTTGTCTCTGAAGGGTAGGGAGTGCCGGGGTGTGCCCGGTGTTGCCACGGTAGACGGCGCACCTTGTCGCGATAAGATGGCGACTGCTGATCACCTTGTTCAGAAGTGCTAATCAATGGCCGTCGATCTCAACGCTCTCGCCGTGTTCCAGCGGGTGGCAGACTGCCGCAGCTTCACCGCCGCGGCCGATCAACTCGGCGTGACCCGTTCGGCGGTCAGCCAGACCATCGCAAAGCTGGAGCAGTCGCTGGGCATCGCCCTGGTGCTGCGCACGACCCGCAGCGTCAGCCTCACCGATGCCGGGCAGGCGCTGCTGGTCTCGGTCAGCCCTGCGCTGGCGGAACTGGGCGATGCGCTCGAGGCCAGCCTGCGCCGCCAGGCCGTCGTCTCCGGGCAACTGCGGCTTGCCGTGTCCTCCATTGCCGAGGCGTTCCTGGCCGGCCCGATGCTGGCGGCATTCGCTGCGCGCTATCCCGCGCTGCAACTGGACATCACCGTGACCGATGAAGCGTTCGATATCGTCGGCGCGGGCTTCGATGCAGGCGTGCGTCTGGGCGAGGTCATTGCCCAGGACATGGTCGCGGTGCCGGTATCGGCGCGGCAGCGCCAATTGGTGGTGTGCTCGCCGGGCTATCGTGATGCCCATGCGCTGCCGGCGCACCCACGGGAACTGGCCAGCCATCGCTGCATCGGCTGGCGCAGTGCGCCGGGCAGGGCGCCCTATCGCTGGGAGTTCGAAGAGCGGGGCCGTGAATTCAGTGTCGATGTGCAGCCGGAAATCACCAGCAACGACATGGGCGTGATGGTCAGGCTGGCGCTGGCCGGCGCAGGCCTGGCCATCGGCATGGAAGAGACCTGGCGGCCGTGGCTGCAACGCGGTGAGCTGGTGTCCGTGCTGGACGCGTATTGCCCGCGGTTTGCCGGATTCTTCCTGTACTACCCCAGCCGTCGCCAGGCCGAGCCGAAACTGCGCGCGCTGGTCGAGCACGTGCTGTCCGAACTGTAGAGTCGAGCCATGCTCGACTGTTTTCCGGAAGTCGAGCTTGGCTCGACTCTACATAGGCGCAGTCGAGCATGGCTCGACTACAGACGGCATCATGCTGCCGAGGCGGCAACCTTCTCCAGGATCCGCTTGCCGCTGCTCTCCAGCGCGGCGTCTTCCTGCGCCTTCTGCTGCTGTGCCAGCTTCGCGCCCGGGCACTGCGCCAGCATGTAGTTGGCGTCGAAGTTGAGCTTCTCGACCAGGAAGTCGACGAACGCACGCACCTTCGGCGAGACCAGGCGGCCACCGGCGAACACGGCGTTGAAGTCCACCTCCGGGCCGGTCCAGCCGGCCAGCACGCGGCGAACCATGCCGGACTCGACGAACGGCTTGGCCATCACATCGCCGGTCAGCAGCAGGCCTTCGCCGCACACCAGTGCGCCATTCAATGCAGACATGTCGTTGGCTGTCATCAACGGCGTGACCGGGAAGTCACGCAGTTCGCCGCCGTTCTCGCCCAGCTGCCAGGTGAAGCGTGGCGAGTTGCCGGTGTGGTACGGCTTGCGCATTGCCAGGATGCGATGGAACTGCAGCTCTTCCGGATGCAGCGGCTCGCCATATCGTTCGATGTAGGCCGGGCTGGCGAACACCTGCGTGCGCAGGCTGCCGAGCTTGCGCGCGACCAGGTTGGAATCGGGCAGGGCACCCACGCGCAACGCAAGATCCGCCTCGCCTGCAATCAGGTCCAGCTTCTCGTTGCCCATGTGCATGTCCAGGCGGATCTCCGGATACTGCGCATGGAACTGGCCCAGCAGCGGTGCGATCCAGGTGATGCCGATGGAGTAGGGCACGGTGAAGCGCAGCCAGCCGCGCGGGCCGGACTGCAGCTGGCTCACCGCGCTCTCGGCCTCTTCAAGCTCGCGTGCGATGCGTTGGCAATGCTCGTGATAGATCGAACCGGCTTCGGTCAGGCCAAGGCGGCGCGTGGTCCGGTGCAGCAGGCGCGCGCCCAGGCGCGTCTCCAGTTCCTGCACTTTGCGGCTGACCGTGGTCTTGGGCAGGCCGAGCGATTTGGCAGCGGCAATGAAGCTGCCTTGCTCGACCACCTTGACGAAGATCAGCGTCTCATTGAGATCGTGGGACATGGTCAGGGATCCTGGACGTCGGGGATGGGACAATCGTGACAGAACGATTGGACCGGGAACGGGATGATTATTCCCCTTAATCAGGACTAATCAAGTAAAGGTTTGAGGTCTATCGTGGCGCCATTCGTTATTTGGAGCCCGTCCGCCATGAGCCTGCGCAACATTCTTGCCCGTCTCCGGAACGCCGGCCAGAACACCCTGGACCTGGCGATGACCGTTGAAGCCCGCCCGAGTTCCTTGGTGCACAAGGATTTCCGAGAGTTTACCGCGCCCATGCGTCAGCAGCGTGGCGGCGTCATCCGCCTGGCCCCGCATAAGGGTGACCGGCTGCGTCGAATTGGGACTATCCCGGATTTGGGAGGAAATGTCCCGTGAATGGGATGCTGACGCCCGAAGTCCTGGTCCTCGGCGGCACCGGCGCCGTGGGCCAGGGCGTGGTCGGTGCATTGCTGGAAGCCGGCAGCCCGGTGCTGGTGGTCGGTCGCGATCCGGGCCGGCTGGCGGCACTGCACGAACAGTTCGCCGATGAGCCGGGCCTGGAAACGCTGCTGGGTTCGCTCAGTGATGATGGTTCGGCACGCACGCTGGCCGAGCGCATCGCGCAGCGACCGCGTCCGTTGGCAGCGGTCATCGCTGCGATGGGCGGCCCCTACCGCCGTGGCCGCGTGACCGATCGCAACGGTGACGAGCTGATGGGCGCAATGCAGGCCGACCTGATGCCGCACGTGCATGCGGTGCGCCACCTGCTGCCGCTGCTGCAGGACAACGTGCACGCGCGCCGCTACGTGATGATCGGCAGCCCGGCCAATGCCAAGCCGTGGGCGGGCTACGGCGAGACCTCGATCACCACCGCCGCGCTGCGCATGTATGCGCAGGTGGTGCATCAGGAAGCGCAGGCGCTGGGCGTGCGTGCGCAGATGCTGGAAGTCTGCAGCCCGGTCTGTACCCCGGCCAACGCGGCCAACGCCTGCATCGAGTGGCCCAGCTCGCTGCTGGTCGGCCGTCGCGTGGTCTCGCTGCTGGATGGTTGCCGCGACAACCGCGCCATTGTCCGTTGCGACAGCAGCGATGCCGAACTGCCGCGCGGCCTGCTGCACCTGGAAGTTCCCCCGCTCTGGCGCGATACCGCAGGCGTTGCTTGACCTCGACCATGGTTGAGGTCGCAGTATGCGCCGCCGATTTTCGCAACACCTTTTCATATAGCTGTACCACCCCTCCGTACGGATGCATGCCATGACTTCCCCCAATACCACCCCACATCGTTTCGGCCATCGCATCGCGATGGTCGGCGTGTCGATCCTCGCCGCGGCCGTGCTTGCAGCCTGCAGCGGCGGCCATGCCGAAGAAGCCGGTGCACCGCCGCCGCCGCAGGTCAGTGCCGCGCCGGTGCTGGTCAAGCAGGTCAGCCAGTGGGACGAGTTCAGCGGCCGCGTTGAAGCGGTGCAGAGCGTTGAACTGCGTCCGCGCGTGTCCGGCTACATCGACAAGGTCAACTATGTCGAAGGCCAGGAAGTGAAGAAGGGCGAAGTGCTCTTCACCATCGACGCGCGCAGCTACCAGGCCGAGTACGATCGTGCCGCCGCCGAACTGGCCCGCGCCCGCACCCAGGCCACGCTGGCCCGCAGTGAGTCCGAGCGCGCCAAGCGGTTGTCCGAGCAGCAGGCGATCTCCACCGAGACCGCCGAGCAGCGTCGCGCTGCCGCGGACCAGTCCGGTGCCGCCGTGCAGGCGGCGCAGGCCGCGCTGGACGCGGCCCGCCTCAACCTGGAGTTCACCAAGGTGCGTGCCCCGATCGACGGCCGTGCCGGCCGCGCGATGGTCACCGCCGGCAACCTGGTCACCGCCGGCGACAGCGCCAGTGTGCTGACCACGCTGGTCTCGCTGGATACCGTGTTCGTCTACTTCGATGCCGACGAAAGCACCTTCCTGCGTTACGCGCAGATGGCACGCAAGGGCGAGCGCCCGAGCGAGCGTGACAGCGATCTGCCGGTGAAGGTCGGCCTGTCCGGTGAAGAAGGCTACCCGCACTCGGGCAAGGTCGACTTCCTCGACAACCAGGTGGCCCGCAGCACCGGCACCATCCGCGTCCGCGCGCTGCTGGACAATGCCGACCGCCAGTTCACGCCGGGCCTCTTCGCCCGCGTGCAGCTGCTCGGCAGCGGCCAGTTCCAGGCCATGCTGATCGATGACAAGGCCGTGCTGACCGACCAGGACCGCAAGTACGTCTACGTGGTCGACAAGGATGGCAAGGCGCAGCGCCGCGACATCCAGCTCGGCCGTACCGCCGAAGGCCTGCGCATCGTCGAGCACGGGCTGGCTGCCGGTGACAAGGTGATCATCGACGGCGTGCAGAAGGTCTTCATGCCGGGCATGCCGGTGCAGGCCAAGACCGTGGCGATGCAGCCACAGGCCGCGCCGGCACCGGGCCGCGATGCCACCGCCGCACTGAACCACTGATCCGCCGTCTCCTGATCCGCGTTTCCGCTTAGCTGCCGGCGCCAGCGGCAGCCTTCCCTGCCTTCGTCATTTCGGCGAGGGGCAGGGTGGCTGTTGCCCGCCGACGGCATTTCCCAGGAATTCCTCCATGGACTTTTCCCGTTTCTTCATCGACAGGCCGATCTTCGCGGCGGTGCTGTCGATCGTGATCTTCGCCGCAGGCCTGATCACGATTCCAATCCTGCCGATCAGCGAGTACCCCGAAGTGGTGCCGCCGTCGGTGGTGGTGCGCACGGTGTATCCGGGCGCCAACCCCAAGGTCATTGCCGAGACTGTTGCCACGCCGCTTGAAGAAGCGATCAACGGCGTCGAAGGCATGATGTACCTGAAGTCGGTCGCCGGCTCCGATGGCGTGCTGCAGATGACCGTCACCTTCCGCCCGGGCACCGACCCGGACGCGGCGGCGGTGAAGGTGCAGAACCGCGTGGCGCAGGCGCAGGCGCGCCTGCCCGAGGACGTGCGCCGGCAGGGCGTGACCACTCAGAAGCAGTCGCCGACCTTCCTGATGGTGGTGCACCTGACCTCGCCGCAAGGCAAGTACGACACCCTGTACCTGCGCAACTACGCACGCCTGCACGTCAAGGATGCGCTGGCGCGTATTCCAGGCGTGGGTGACGCGCAGATCTTCGGTGGCGGCGACTACGCCATGCGCGCCTGGCTGGACCCGGACAAGGTGGCGTCGCGCGGCCTGACCGCCAGCGACGTGGTGCGCGCCATGCGCGAGCAGAACGTGCAGGTCTCGGCCGGCCAGCTCGGCGCCGAACCGCTGCCGAACAGCCAGTTCCTGACCCTGATCAACGCCCAGGGCCGGCTGAAGACCGAAAAGGAATTCGGCGACATCGTGCTCAAGAGCGGCGCCGATGGCGAGATCGTGCGCCTTGCCGACGTGGCCCGGCTGGAACTTGGTGCCGGCGACTACACGCTGCGCTCGCAGCTGGACGGCAAGAACGCGGTCGGTATCGGTATCTTCCAGTCGCCGGGTGCCAATGCACTGGAGATCCGCGACCAGGTCATCTCGACGATGGACGAGATGCAGAAGACCATGCCGGCCGACGTGAAGTACGAAGCGGTGTACGACACCACCATCTTCGTGCGCGACTCGATCAAGGCCGTGGTCTCCACGCTGCTGGAAGCGATCGCGCTGGTGGTGCTGGTGGTGATCCTGTTCCTGCAGACCTGGCGTGCCTCGATCATCCCGTTGATCGCGGTGCCGGTGTCGGTGGTGGGTACCTTCGCCGCGCTGTACCTGCTGGGCTTCTCGATCAATACGCTGAGCCTGTTCGGTCTGGTGCTGGCGATCGGCATCGTGGTCGACGATGCGATCGTGGTGGTGGAGAACGTCGAACGCAACATCGAGGAAGGCCTGTCACCCACCGCAGCGGCCCACCAGGCCATGCGTGAAGTGTCCGGCCCGATCGTGGCGATCGCGCTGGTGCTGTGTGCCGTGTTCGTGCCGATGGCGTTCCTGTCCGGTGTCACCGGCCAGTTCTACAAGCAGTTCGCGGTCACCATCGCCATTTCCACGGTGATCTCGGCGATCAACTCGCTGACCCTGTCGCCGGCGCTGGCTGCGCGCCTGCTGAAGGCCCACGGTGCGCCGAAGGATGGCCCGAGCCGTCTGATCGACCGCCTGTTCGGCTGGGTGTTCCGTCCGTTCAACCGCTTCTTCAAGTCCAGCTCGGAGAAGTACGAGCGTGGCGTGGCCCGCATCCTCGGCCGTCGTGGCGCGGTGTTCGTGGTCTACGCGATCCTGCTGGTCGGTACCGGCGTGATCTTCAAGCTGGTGCCGCCGGGCTTCATCCCGACCCAGGACAAGCTGTACCTGATCGCCGGTGTGAAGCTGCCGGAAGGCTCGTCGATCGCGCGCACCGATGAAATGCTGCGCAAGGTCGCCAAGATCGCCCAAGAAACCGACGGCGTGGCCCACACCATTTCGTTCCCGGGCCTGAACGCGCTGCAGTTCACCAACACGCCGAACACCGGTGTGGCGTTCATTCCGCTCAAGCCGTTCGCCGAGCGTCATGGCCGTACCGCCGCGCAGATCAATGCCGAGATCAACCAGAAGATCGCTGGGCTGCAGGAGGGCTTCGCGTTCGCGATGATGCCGCCGCCGATCCTCGGCCTGGGCAACGGCAACGGCTACCAGATGTTCATCGAGGACCGCGGCAACCTGGGTTACGGCGCACTGCAGAATGCCGTGCAGGCGATGCAGGGCACCGTTGCGCAGACCCCGGGCATGGCCTTCCCGATTTCCAGCTACCAGGCCAACGTGCCGCAGCTGGATGCGGAAGTGGACCGCGTCAAGGCCAAGGCGCAGGGCGTGCAGCTCACCGAGCTGTTCGACACCCTGCAGACCTACCTCGGTTCGGCCTATGTCAATGACTTCAACCAGTTCGGCCGGACCTGGCAGGTGATCGCCCAGGCCGACGGTCCGTTCCGCGAGACGGTCGAGGACATCGGCAAGCTGCGTACCCGCAACGACCGTGGCGAGATGGTGCCGATCGGTTCGATGGTCACCATCAAGCAGACCTTCGGCCCGGACCCGGTGCTGCGCTTCAATGGCTATCCGGCAGCGGACCTGGCCGGTGAAGCCGACCCGCGCCTGCTGTCGTCGGCCGAGGCGATGAACAAGCTGACCGAGATTGCCGGGAAGGTGCTGCCGGTGGGCATGACCACCGAATGGACCGACCTCAGCTACCAGCAGGCGACCCAGGGCAAGGCGGCCTTCATCGTGTTCCCGGTGGCGATCATGCTGGCCTTCCTGGTGCTGGCCGCGCTGTACGAGAGCTGGTCGCTGCCGCTGGCAGTGATCCTGATCGTGCCGATGACCCTGCTGTCGGCGCTGTTCGGCGTGTGGCTGACCGGTGGTGACAACAACGTGTTCGTGCAGGTCGGCCTGGTGGTACTGATGGGCCTGGCGTGCAAGAACGCGATCCTGATCGTCGAATTCGCCAGAGAGCTGGAGATGGGCGGCAAGGGCATCGTCGAAGCCGCGCTGGAAGCCTGCCGCCTGCGTCTGCGCCCGATCGTGATGACCTCCATCGCGTTCATCGCCGGCACCGTACCGCTGGTGCTGTCGCACGGTGCAGGCGCCGAAGTGCGCTCGGTGACCGGTATCACCGTGTTCGCGGGCATGCTGGGCGTGACCCTGTTCGGCCTGTTCCTCACCCCGGTGTTCTACGTCGCCCTGCGCAAGTTCGTCACCCGCAACGGTGGTGGCCAGCTGGTGCAGCACGGCGAGCCGACCATCCATCACTGACATGGAACCCCGTCGCCGACGGTCAGTGGCCGGCGGCGGCTTTCCCCTCACAAGGCATGAATCCATGAACACCCATCA
Source organism: Stenotrophomonas sp. Sm6012 (assembly GCF_030985895.1). NCBI lineage: Bacteria > Pseudomonadati > Pseudomonadota > Gammaproteobacteria > Lysobacterales > Lysobacteraceae > Stenotrophomonas > Stenotrophomonas sp. Sm6012. The sequence continues at coordinate 25,586 of NZ_JAPTFX010000020.1, forward strand.
GAACAAGATCGCGCTGGTCACCGGCGCTACCCGTGGCATCGGTGCCGAGACTGTGCGCCAGCTGGCGCAGGCCGGCGTGCACACGCTGCTGGCCGGCCGCAAGCGCGAGACCGCCGTGGAGCAGGCACTGAAGCTGCAGGCCGAAGGGCTGCCGGTGGAAGCCATCCAGCTGGACGTGACCGATGCCGCCAGCATCGCCGAGGCGGTCGAGCAGGTGCGCCAGCGCCATGGCCGCCTCGATATCCTGGTCAACAACGCCGGCATCATGATCGAGAACCCGGCGCAGGCCCCCTCGGAACAGTCGCTCGATACCTGGAAGCGCACCTTCGATACCAACGTGTATGCGCTGGTGGCCGTGACCCAGGCGTTCCTGCCGCTGGTCAAGCAGGCCAAGTCCGGTCGCATCGTCAATGTCTCCAGCATGCTCGGCTCGCAGACGCTGCACGCGGATCCGGCGTCGGGCATCTACGACTTCAAGATTCCGGCCTACAACGCCTCCAAGGCGGCAGTGAACAGCTGGACCCTGAGCCTGGCCTACGAACTGCGCAACACCCCGATCAAGGTCAACACCGTGCATCCGGGCTACGTGAAGACCGACATGAACGGCGGCAACGGCGAAATTGAAATCAGCGAAGGCGCACGCTCCAGCGTGGAAATGGCGCTGATCGGCGAATCCGGCGCCAGCGGCAGCTTCACCTACCTGGGCGAGGTGCTGCCATGGTGATCCGCACGTTGGCGATGGCCGTCTCCAGCCTGGTGCTGGCGGGCTGTGTCAGCGTCGGCCCGAACTACAAGGCGCCGGTGCAGGAGCCGGTCGTCCTGCAGGGCGCACAGCAGCCGGTGTTCACCAGCACGTCGCCGGTGGCCAGCTGGTGGGCGCAGTTCGATGATCCGGTGCTGGAAGAACTGGTGCATGGCGCACTGTCGGACAACCTCGACCTGCGCGTGGCCGTGGCCCGCGTCAGCCAGGCGCGCGCGGTGTTCGTCGAAAGCCGTTTCGACCAGGCCCCGCACGTCACCGCAGGCGGCAGCTACGACCGCCGCATGCAACCCGATCCGCAGCTGGGTGGGCAGCGGGTGTTCAGTGAAAGCTACCAGCTCGGCTTCGACGCCGGCTGGGAGCTGGATCTGTTCGGCCGCAAGCGCCGCGCTGCAGAAGCCGCGCGTGCCGATCTCGGTGCCGAGCAGGCCAACCTCGCCGATGCCCAGGTGCTGGTCGCCGCCGAAGTGGCGCGCAACTACTTCGAGCTGCGTGGCACGCAGAAGCGCATCGCGGTGGCCCAGCACACGCTGGAAAACCTGCGCGATACGCAGAAGCTGACCGAGGCGCGCTGGGAACTGGGCGCCGGCAGCGAACTGGATGTGCAGAGCAGCCGCGCCCGCCTGAAGGCGATCGAGGCCGACATCCCGCTGCTGGAAGTGTCCGAGGCACAGTCGCGCAACCGCCTGGCGGTGCTGCTGGGGCAGCGTCCGGAAGTGCTGACCGCGATGCTGGCGCCGCAGGACGTGCCGGCGTTCGCCAAGGCATTGCCGCTGGGCGATACCCGCGAACTGCTGCGCCAGCGCGCCGACGTGCGCGTGGCCGAACGTCGCCTGGCCGCTGCCACCGCACGCGTCGGCGTGGCCACCGCCGATCTGTTCCCGCGGCTGTCGCTGTCCGGTTTCGTCGGCTTCCTGGGTGGCGATGCCAGCGGTCTGGTCAACGGCAACAACAAGGCCTGGTCGCTGACCCCGTCGCTGAGCTGGGCGGCGTTCGATTTCGGCACCGTGCGTGCACGCCTGCGTGCCAGCAAGGCCGAGGCCGAAGGTGTGGCCGCGCAGTATGAGCAGGCGGTGCTGCTGGCATTGGAAGACACCGAGAACGCCCTGACCCGCTACTCCAAGCAGCAGGCGCGGCTGGCGATCGTGGTCGAGCAGGCGCAGGCGGCGCGGCGTGCCGAATCGCTGGCGCAGATCCGCTATCGCGAGGGCTCGGAGGACTTCCTGACCCTGCTGGACGCGCAGCGCACGCAGCTGGCCGCCGACGATGCATTGGCTGCGGCCGAGGCAGAGGTGAATGTCAGCGTGGTGGGTGTGTACAAGGCATTGGGCGGCTGGGGACAGTCGCCGCAGGCGCCCAGCGTGGCGCAGCTGCAGTAACCCCGAGGGGACGGAGGCGGTAGCGTCCGTCCCCTTCCTGGTTCAGGGCCAGTGAACGACAGCCGGGAAGGGGGCCGATGTCTTCGGCAATCAGGTGCTGGCCGTCGCCGCTGAATCCGCAGTTCGGCAACCGGGGCCGGGTAGCGCGATGCAGGCTGTGGACGTTGTCACAGTCATGACGTTTCTGACTCTGCCGGAAGCCGTGTCCGCCGTGTAACTAGTGGGGCAGGCTCTTGGGAGGACAGGTGATGACCGATGGCAAACGGGATACCCAGCGCATGTTGTTCGGAGATCCGGGGCCACCCGGCGCAGGGCTTTCGGTGGCAGTGGTGGTGCTGATGGTGCTGGCGGCGATGGCGGCAGCGATCGGATTCATACGGCTGCCGGATCCGCTGCTCGGCCTGGGACTGATCGGCGTGGCCGTGTTTCTCGCCGTCGGCGCTCGCATCTGCCAGGCACGCGACCAGCATCAGGCGCTGTACCGCCTGTTGTCACGGCAGCCGCCACCGTAGCGCGGCTGCCGTGCAGGTTCAGGACTTCGGCCAGTCCAGCTCAACCACCAGCGGGAAATGATCCGACGGCAGCACGCCGTCGATGCGGCGGTCGTCGGTGAGGAAGCTGCGTGCGTGGAAGCCGCGCACCAGCACCCAGTCCAGCTGCACGGTGGCCTTGCCGGTGAAATCATGGAAGGTCAGGCGCGGGCCTTGCGGTGCCTTCACCTGGGTGCGGGTGTCCTGCAGCACGCGGGTGAACGCCTTGTAGGTATCGCCGCCGGGTTCGCTGTTGAAGTCGCCGGTCAGCACCACCGGCAGGTCGGCCGGCAGGGTGGCCAGGCGCTTGCCGATCAGCTCGGCACCCTTTACCCGGCGTGGCTCGTCCTCGTCGCGGTAGGGCAGGTGGGTATCCATGAAGTAGAAGCGACGACCATCCTCCAGGCGCCGGAACAGCGCCCAGGTGACCATGCGCGGATACAGGTTGCCCCAGGTGATGCTGCCGGGTACGTCCGGTGTATCGGACAACCAGAAGTTGCCGGATGCCTCGATGGCCAGCACCTTGCTGTCGTAGAACACGCCCATGTGCTCGTCGCCGCTGCCGCCACGACGGCCTTCGCCGAACCAGCGGTAGCCGGGCAGGTGCTCAGACAGGTAATCGGCCTGTTCCTTCACCAGTTCCTGGGTGCCGATCACTGCCGGATGCGCATCGAGGATGACCTTGACCATCGCATCGCGACGGTCCGGCCAGCGCTTGCCGGGTTCGGTATCGGCCGGGGTGCGGACATTGAACGACATCACTTTCAGCGGCGCGGGCGTGGCCGCCCAGGCGAAGGCAGGCAGAGCAAGTGCCAGCAGCGCGCACAGCGCCCGGCGGTGGAAACGCGGCAACATCGTGGAATCCCTCCATTCCATGAAAACGGTTTCACGGAGCATGCCACGGAAGGCGGGGTAGCGGTATGCCGGGATGGGCGGCTGGCAATGCCGGGCGGGCGCTGAAGGCCCCGCCCGGCGGATCGTGCAGCGGCGATCAGGGATCGTAGATCATCCCGTTCTCGTCACGGTTGTAATGCCCGGTTGCCTCGCGGGTGCCGTTGTCGTAGACCACGTACGACGTGCAGCGCTGGTGGTACACGTTGCCTGCGAAGCGGAAGGGCACGCATTCTTCCTGGACCTCGACGACTTCGGCGGCCGTCGTGGTGGCGACGGGGGCCAGCGAAGCCAGAGCCAGCAGGGCCACCCATGAACCGACCGACAGAATCTTCTGCAGCTTCATGCAAACGCTCCTTATCAAGAATGGATTACATCAGGTACGGATTGCCGTACTCGTCGATCCAGTATTCGGTGAGGAAGATGTCGCCGTCCGCATCGGGCAGGGTCACGATGCAATGCTGGTGGATGCGATAGCGCTCCACTTCAAACGGTTCGCAGCGCGTCACGCTGCCCGGCGGGCTGGTTACCCCGGCAAGGGCGTTGCCGGTCGACGTCATTCCGGCGAACGCCACGGTCAGTGCGGCCATCGAGGCCAGGTGCAGTTTCATGGTCATCATCCTTGTGTCTGCAATCGCGCATCTGCGCGTTGTCGTGCAACGTCCCGCGGCACGTCACGCTGACGTGCGGGAGTTGCTGCATGCGCGCCGGCCCGCTGGGCGACCCGGCGCATTTCCCCGGCTCAGTCGCGCAGGTAGGGGTTGCCGTACTCGTCGATCCAATACTCGGCTGTGTAGACGTTGCCGAATTCATCGGTGTAGGTTTCCGTGCAATGGTGGTGGACGCGGTTGCGGTCCACATTCACTGGCACACAGGAAACATTCTCTCTCGGGACCCCTGTGTTGGCGTCCGCCACCGGTGCCAGGGTTGCAGTGGCCACCACCAACGCGGCCATCGCGGCCAGTTGCAGTTTCATAAGCATCATCCTTGCTTCTGCAATCGCGCACATGCGCACGGGGTGTGTATCACGCGATACCCGACCACCGGAAGTGCCTCGCTGCGATCAGTCCTCGATCTCGCCGCGACGAGTTGCAGCGCGTACCGCCTGCGCGGTAGTCGCCACACCCAGGCGCTGGCGTGCATGGCGCAGGTGGTTTTCCACGGTGCGCGCGGAAAGCCCGAGCGTGGCGGCGATCTCCGCCTGGCGACGCCCGGCAGCCACCCAGCGCAGCACCTCGCGCTCGCGCGTGCTCAGCAGGCTTCCGGAAAGCTCTGCGGGAACTTCAGCCAGACGGCGTGCGGCGCGGAATGCTGCGGTTGCAGCAGCCTCCAGCTGCAGGCGTGCGCTGGCGGATGCATTGATGGAGGTGCCTGCGAAACTGATTGCACCCTCCAGCCCAGTGGTACCGAATACCGGCACCTGCAGGCCATGCAGGCCTTCGCCGCGAGGCTGCTTCACCACCTGGTAGCGTTCGCCGCGAACGCCCTGGCGTTTGCTCCAGAAGAACGGCGCGTCGCTGTCCAGCACGTGGCGATTGACCGGGCAGGCGTGCAGATAGCGGGCGAGGTCCGTATCGCTGCCATCGCCGAACCAGTCGCCTTCGATCCAGTACACGCGTTGTGTACCCCGTTCCAGCCCGGTGCCGGTGGCAAACACCAGAACGCGGTCGTAGCCAAGGGGTGCGGCGATGCCGTGCAGTACCGCGCCCACCGCACCCAGCGAGCGGGCGCGTTCCAGCTCGAGCAGCGCCTGCACCAGCGCGGTCATCCGGATCAGTGCCCGGCCAGTGCGTCGAGCAGGGTGCGTGCAGCCAGCTTGCCGAGCGCGTTGCCCGCCAGCGGGCTGTCGCCGGTCAGCAGCAGGCGATCCTGCAGCACGCTGCCATCGATGCCCTCGTTGACGATCTGCACCCCCTGCTGCGCCAGCCGCTCACCGAAGAACCATTGCAGCTGGCCCGGCATGTAGCCGATCTCCGGCGTCTGCCGGTCCATCGCATCAGGGAAGGCGCAGATGCGGTAGCCGCGGAACAGCGAGCCGCCGTCGGCTTCGTCGACGCCTGCGGCCAGCAATGCCGCAGGGCCATGGCAGAGGGTGATGATGTGGCGTTGCTCGGCCATCGCCCAATGCAGCACCGCCTTCACCGCGCGGCTCTGCGGCAGCCCGATCAGCGCGCCGTGGCCGCCGGGAATGAACACCGCCGCATAGTCGGAACCCGCATCCAGTGCGGCCACGACATCGTCCAGCGCCAGCGGCTGGCGGAAGCGCTCTTCATAGCGTTCGTACAGCCCGCCGATCTCCTTGTCGTCGTGCGGGAAGGCCCACCACTCGAACTTGGCGGCGTTGCCCGACAGCGTAGCCACGTCGATGTCGAAGCCCGCCTTGTGCAGGTGATACATCGGCAGCAGGGTTTCCACCGGATGGTTGCCGGTGGAGAACAGATGGCCGTTGGCGGTGGGCAGGTAGCGCTCGTCGGCGGCGATCATCAGCACCTTCCAGCGACCATCGCGGCGTGCATCCGGATAGTCGGCACCGGACAGGTTGCTCTTCGGCGACGTGAACTGCGACAGCGAGTACGGCGACGGAAAGAAGGCATCGCGCTCGGCCGGATCGGGGCTGGGCTGGCGGCTGGGCTCTTGCGTGTTCATGCGGACCTCCTGCGGGATACGTAAGGCCAGCATAGAAGCGTCGATGCGCACGCGCGATGAGGGATTTCCCTCAGTCGCCCGAGGCTATCTGGCGGCCGCCCCGTGCTGCTGCATGTCCTCGTGCAGGATCCGCCGCAGCTCGATGATCGCGGGCGTGGCTTCCTGCACGCTGTGCCCGGACACGATCACCTTCTCCGACACGGCGTTGGGCAGGTGCGAGCTCCAGTACGGCACCAGCCCGTCATCGGTCTTTTCCAGCGGCCCGTCGGCCTTGGCGCGGGCGATGATCGAGTGGTACTGCACCTTGGGCGCCATCGGCAGGTCAGCCACGGCGCGGACGAACGCGTCGTCCTTGTCCAGGTTCTGGATGCTGTTCATCTGGTAGCCGTGCTTGCCATCGTTGCGGTCGACCTGGCCATCGTTGGCGATGGTGGCGACATCCTCCAGCACGGTCAGCGGCAGCCGCACCAGGCGACCGATCCAGCGACCCAGGCGGGTGCCGGCGACGTCGGTGCCACGGTGCGGCGTGGCGATGAACACCACGCGCGACACTTCCGGTTCCGGCAGGAAGGTCAGTACCGGCGCGCCGCGGGTGCGCAGCAGTTCGCGCTGCGCCGGTGTCATCTGCGCAGTGGCCAGCAGGGTATCGACCAGATGGTCACCGGACGAAGAGACCATCAGCCGCGCGATCACCCCGCCCATGCTGTGTCCGACCAGCACCATGTCATGCGAGGCCTGCGCCTTTCCGCTGGGGTCGAAGTGCCTGAGCACGTCGGCCAGCGTGTGGCGCATCGCATCGTGGCTCATCGCGATGGGCATGTTGGTCGGGTAGTAGAACTGCCAGATCTGGAAATCCTCGCGGATCTCGTCGTCGCGCATCAGCTCGTTGGCAACGTTGACCCAGGCTTCCGGGCTGCTGGCCAGGCCATGGATCATCAGCAGCACGCGCCGGTTCGGATCGTAGGGCTGCATCATGTACAGGTGCGGCGTGTCGATGCCGCCCTTGCCGCCGAACAGCGAGCGCAGCGACTGGTGGCTGAAGTTGGATCTCGCCAGCCACAGCGCGTAGCCGGCGGTGAAGTTCGCTGCCAGCGGTACCTCCTGCCCGTGCAGGGTGACTTCGGTGACCTGGTAGGGATCGTGGATCTCCAGTTCCGGCTCATCGTCGTGCAGCACTTCCCATAGATTCTTTCCGGAGAAGCGCAGCAGCACCGTCATCGACGGCGAAGGCATCTCGCTCCAGCTCTGCGTGGTCGCAGTGGCGGCGTGCGTGGCCGGTGCCGAAGTGGCGGTGGTGCCTGCCGGATCATCCATCACCGCCACCAGCTCGGCGCCGAAGCCGTCGCGGCGGTGCACGCTGCGCAGCGTGCCGGTGAATGACAGCGAAGCGGCCGGCACCAGCTCGGTCGGCGTGCGCGCGTCCAGCGGCGACGCCTCAGTGGAAGGCGCCAGCACGAAGGTCCAGCGGCCCAGCTGGAAATGGCTGGCCTCACTGTGCACGCGGCCGGTCGCGTAGGCGTTGTACAACTGCACCGAGGCTTCCTGCACGGCCAGGTTGTAATAGTCGCGCACCTGCGTCTGGCGATCTTCGAAGCCCCGCTGGTTGGCGGTGCGTTCGGTGAAGAACAGATAGGCATAGGCCTGGCGTGCGACCTGCATCCACGCGTCCAGGCGCGGTTGGAAGTCGGCGTCCAGTTCGGTGATCGCGGTCTTGGCGCGGCCCGACGCGGAGTACTCGCGCTTGGGGGCGGGCAGGGTCATCGCGTACTGCAGCCACAGTTCGGCCAGGCTCGAACGCTTGTCTTCCTCGCGCACCACGATGCTGCCTTCCATCGCCTCGATGCAGGGCAGGCCGGGCTTGGCACAGACGCCCTCATCGAGGCCGGCCACGCGCAGGGTCTCGGTGGTCGCCGCGCTGAGCTTGCCGGAGGTGAGGATGTCGCCGCGCTTGAGCGCGATGTACTGGCCGGGCGTGACCGAGGCGACCTGCACCGACGGCCCGAACTGGCGCAGCGTCGCGCAGCCGACCAGGGTGAGCAGCACGGTGATGATGAGGGTCGTGCGGCCGATGAAGCCCAAGCCCGTGGTAGCCATACGATCCTCCTGCGCGGTGGCGCCACTCTAGCGTCCGGCCTGTCAAAGCGGAAGATACCGGGCGGTCGGTTTGCGTCTTGGAACCACCGCCATGCAAGCGATCCAGGCATTCGCGTGTGACACTGGGGTGAATGGAGGCATGCAAGGACGGCGATGCGTTGGCATCGGCTATGCCGTGGTAAAGGAGAGGGTGCGTCATCCGGATCATGCAGCCACACTGCCTGCATGAAAAACAGGCACAAAAAAGCCGGAACCCCGTTGATGGAAGATCCGGCTTCTTGCGGCCTCGACAGGCCATACAGATGGTGGAGGTGGGCGGAATTGAACCGCCGTCCGAAGGCACTCCATCCCCAGCACTACATGCTTAGCTCGCCGTTAAATCTCGTCCCCGAACAGCACGGCGTGCAAAGCGCATCCGGGAACCAGCCTGTTGTGTTCTAGTGCCGGACTGACAGGCAGCCGCCCAGCGCGATTCCATGATAATGACTCTACGCTGCGAGCATGGACACAAGCAGTTTCGAGGCTCCGCCTAAGTCGGCAGAAGGTCACGCACCGCAGTTTTTAGGCTGCGAGAGCGACCGGAGCGTAGTTGTCGTCGTTGGCAACTAGAGTTTTGCAGCTGGATTTACGAGGAAAGCTACCCCCTCGGCATGCGCCAGGCGACTTCACAACCCCCGTCGAAACCAATGCACCCCCGGTTTCTTCAAGTATTGCAAGGCTTTCAGGCCCTTGGTTGACCAAATGTTGACCAAGAACCCGCCTAACGATGCGAATGTTACGGCAATCTTCCTGAACAGTCACGCGCGGCCAGGGCTGGCGCCGGATCCGTTCAGTCGCCGCTGCCGTCCAGCAGCAGGCTGCGGGGGAGGGGGGCAGTCAGCGGGTTCCAGACCGCCGCGGCCTTGGCGCCGGCATCGGGGACCATCGAAGGGATCCACCGGCCGTACTTCTTGGCGGTGATCGTCCAGTCGCGGTGCCCCATCTGCCTCGCCACCCACATGACGTTCTCGCCGGCGCTCAGTGCCTGAGAGGCGAAGGTGTGGCGCATCTGATACGTGTACCTGTACCGGACGCCCGCCTTGCGCAGCGCGCGCTGCCATTCGCCGGCGCGGATGCCCTGATCCGACCCCCACCGCGCGTTCGTCCTGGGGTCATGGAAGACGAACTCGCCGGCGGTGGCGGTATGCACACGCTGGGCCTTCAGGGCATCGATCGCCGGCTGCAGCAGCTGCACTTCTCGTACGCCTGACTCGGTCTTGGGGGCCTTCATCTTGCCCATGACCCAGGCGCGCCGGATCTTGACCGTCCCCTTGCGCCAGTCGATGTCCGACCAGCACAGGCCGATCATTTCCGAGGTGTGCAGGCCCGTGGCGAAGTTGAATTGGCAGTAGTTGCGGACCTGGTCCTCGCGGCAGGCGGCCAGGATTGCCTGGACTTCCTCCGGCGTGAAGGGGTCGACCTCTTCGCGCGCGTTGGCCTTGGCACGCCGCTTCACCCTGAAGCCGTCGAGGGGATTGCTCTGGATCAAGTCTTCGGCCACAGCCTCATCCAAGGTGCCGCGGAGCGGGCCCAGGACGTTGTTGATGCGCTTGGCCGACGTCGACTCGTCGAACGTGGCCACCAGCTCCTTCAGGGCAATACGGTCGAAATCACGCAGAGCGATCGATACGCAGCGTGGCACCGGGATGTTCTCGAAGATGCGCCGGTAGCCGATCAGGCTGCTGTGCTCGAGCTCGGGCTCCTTCTGCGCCAGCCACCGGGTCAGCACCTGCTGCAGGTTGTTCAGGGCTGCTGGGCGGGTGGCGACCTGACGGGCGCGCTTGCTGTTGGGGAAGTGGATGGCGTAGTCGAACGTGCCTTTTTCGATTTCGATCTTGATCTGGCCCAGCAGGTTTTCGCAGTACCGTAGGTTGCGCGCGGGCGGGGGCAGCTTCAGTCGTTCGCGGCAGCGCTTGCCCCGGTAGTGGAACGTTATCTCGATGCTGCCTTGTGACACTGGCCGGATGCCGCTTTGCCTTGGACTACCCATTCTTCGTAACCCTCCAAATCGATCAGGTTTCTTCCATCTGGCGCCTTGATGAACACCGCGCGTTCCAACCAATCGCCACGCTTGATCTTCGAGTTGGTGGCGTCGACCGTGTAGCCGGTCAGCGCTTCGAACTGCACGAATCGAACCGGTCGCAGGGTCGCGGGAGATCCAGTCCTCAGCAATCCTCGTGAAGTGGGGCCGTAGCTACTCATGGGGCACCGCCTGCAGGCCCCAGAGGACCGACGGGCGTTCGCCCGGACCGTGGAAGGGAGTACGCTGCACCCGCCCGGACTTGTCCAGCTGGTGTAGGTAGCTGCTAACCCGGTTCGAAGGCAGCCGCAGCTCGGCGGCCAGGCCCGGCCCCTCCTGCAGCAGCTGCAGGATCCGGGTGGCAGTGCCGCCGGGAGGGCAAATGTCAGCCACTAGTAACCTCTCCTGCGCGTCGTCGGCAAGAAGGCCGTGGCAATATATGGAATCGTTCGCGAGGATGAAGGCCATGGGTGTTGTGGTGCAGGTTGGGAAGTCTGCTAGCAATCTGGTAGTACAGGCAGGGAGTGCGGCTTCTACCGGTGTGGACTGGACAGCGGTTTCTGCAGTGGCAACTTTCTTGGCTGCATTCGTCGCACTTCTCGTCGGTGTACTCCCAATTTGGTTGTCGAGGAGAAAGCGCAAGAAGCAGGCGGCAATGTATGGGAAGGTCGCTATCGATGTTCTGACGCTTCAAGCCCTGCAGCTTGGTGCAGCGATAAGGATTCCCGAGGGCCCGCAAAAGATCGCTGATGCTTGGCAGTACAAGCAGGTTGCCAAGGCGGTTTCGGTAATTGATTCCGGCTCTTTAACGCCCCTTATCGAGTACAGCGAGTTCCTTCCTTCGAAAACTGACGATGCATTGGCTCAGTGCATTGCGATGCTTGATATCGCGAAGCGACGGCTTGTGTTTCTTCATGAGCCGACTCCCGGTGATCGATTCACGATGGAGGGGGATATCAATTGGTACGTCGATGTAATAGCGGATGTTTTGAGTCTGCGCACAGAGCTCTGCCAGTGGCTTGAGGTAAAGGCCGATAGCGTTGATGAAGAGGCTGCCGGGTTCGCGGCGAAGTTGCGCCTGATTGCTCTGGATGAGCGAGAGGACTGGAACGCAAGGAATCCGGCTGAGGGCTAGATCGCCAATTGGACCGTTTCCAAGCATTGCGAAGAATGAGTTTTGAGTGGCTTTTGCTAGGGGATGTGGAGGTTGGCAGTGGATGGCGTGCACCACGGCGCCGTTGAAACGAATGGGCCGCTCACGCATGGGCGGCCTCCGCCAGCGGCGCCGGTGCGGCAATGTCGCTGGGTAGGCCTGTCGGTTCGGCAGCGCCGGCGGCGTCGTCCTAGGTTCGGGTCGCGCGGGCGATCCCATACAGGCGCCAGAGGAAATGGAACGTGTACTGCTGGAGGGACGATGCGTACTCCCAGGCGTCGGTGATCCGGAAGTCGCGATATTCGGGGTCGTTCGGAGCGAAGTCCGACATCGCCTTGATCGCGTTGCTCAGGGCGTCGTGGTCCTCCGAGTCGTTCAGCACTTCGAGCTCGAGCTCCTGCCACAGCCTGGCCACCCATTCCGGGGTCGTGTCCGGATCCGCCATGTCGTCGGTATCCACGCGTTCCTCGACGTATTCCTTGAACAGGCGGGTCACCAGCGCCCGGAAGAGGTCAGCGCTGAATCCCTTCTTCTCGCCGTCGTTGGCCACGCACTTCTCTGCCCAGTAGCCGTCGTTTACGAACAGGCCGCCGGCCTTTTCATGCTCTGCAGGCGTTGCGCGGAAGAACTCGAACGTGTCGTGCAGGCGGTTGAAAACGGCGGTGCCCATGTCGCCGGAGATCGCCAGGTGTCCGGGCCAGGTCACGATGTCGAATCCGTAGCAGTAGGTGCCAGGGCGCCGGAACTGCAGCTGGCGGTGCACACCGCCGTCGACCACAATCCGCAGCTCATGGGTGGCCGCGGCGCTGGATGCCTGGTGCCGCTGTGCACCGGTGCTTCCTGCGGCGGTCGTCGACAGTGCAGGCCAGCGGCGCCGGGGCGCAGCTCCGGATGGATTCGACGACGAGGGCAAGCGCGACGTCCTGGAGCTGCTGTCGCGGCTGCTGGTCGGCGGGAGCTACCGCATGCCAGTTGAGGGGTGCAGCACCTTGGCGCTGCTGGGCAGCAGCGACATCGCAGGCGCGGTGGGGTTCATGTGCAATCCACTGGAGAAACACACCGCGCTCGCGGTGGCTACGCGCATGGGCCCAGCGGCAATCGCCAGGCTGTCCCTTGCTGCCTACCGTCAGGTGGCCAAGGACGTGCGAGCAATGCTGCCGCGGCCGCTGGACCTCGGCAAGCCCGCCGATCGCTGGCGCCTACGCCTGGTGATCTATGACGCAGCCCATGAGCTGGTGTGGCCAGAACGGCGGCAGCCGTTCGCCGGCCTGGCCAGGTCCGCGAAGATGCGCAAGGTCAACTACATCAAGGCCCACAAGTGTGCCAGCGCTGTTCTGCAGGAAGCACTTCACCGTGGGAGACGGGACTTCCGTTTGTCCCTTTGGGCGATTCCCGGCACGAGGGCAGGTGGCTAGTGGCTCAGCGTCAGGTACTCACCCATGACCTCGTCTAGCCGCGCTATGCTTCTGTTCAATGCGTGTCGCAATTCGCGGCGCCTCTGAATTGCGGCGTCTCGCGCTTTCCTGACCTCTGGATCGCTAAGAACTCCAGGCTCCGCAATCGTGGTTTTCACGTCCCACAGATCTACCACAGGCTCATAGAGCTCCTTCCAGACGAAATCGTAGACAGACTGCCCAAATAGCCATCGAACGTCCCTTAGACTCAAGAAGACATCGTGGTCCGCTTCCTCTCGCCAATCGGCCGCGATCGCCCGGATGGTCGCTTCTCGTACCCGGTTGTACGCCTCCAACCGCCGCGTAAACAGATCGAACTTCAACTTGTTTCGAGCTGTTCGCCACTGGCGGTACGCGATCATTCCGACCGCGACGGCGACGACAGTTTGGCCGAATGCCGTGAAGAATCTGACCTGCAGATCTGTCAGGCCCAGTACGGTCTCAACCATTGCGACACCCTCCCTGTATTGGCCGGGATTATCGCATTTGTTAATGTTTGTTAGGGCTGGATGGGCCCAACAGGGGGCTAAATGGATGCTTTAAGCGAGAATGTTCTAATCGGCCTGGGCACAGGGTTGGTAACGGGATTGGTCACAGGCTTGCTGTCTGGCTACTACGCAGGCGTAGTGATCAGTAGGACGACGCGGTTCTACGCGTTGATGAGGGATGCCCAGAGGGCGCTCAAAAAGGTCGACTATATGCAGGAGGAGAGGAGGGTCTCTGTCACAAAGTGGGAGCCGCTAGTACTGAGCGCGATCGCAGATGATCTGGCGACCGACCGACAAGTAGCAGCATCGTTAGAAGTGCGATCACAGGCCGATAGTATTAGCGACGCAGTGTTCAAGGCGTCTCATGGCCAATTGAACGTCGAGACGTTTGAGGCCCAAATCGTGCAAGCGAGGCAGAAGATTGCCAAATTACGACCTTCAAAGCGCGTTTTGCTTCCTTGGGGTGTGCTATGAGTTGCTGGGCGCTCGAGGTCGACTGGGCCGCAGTCGGGTCAATGTTCCAAGGCGTCTCCGCAATCGTGGCGGCCGGCGCGGCCTTAGTTGGGCTCAACGCTTGGCGGAGGCAGCTGAAGGCAACCAGGCATCAGGTCCTGGCTGAGGACGCATTGAGCTTGGTTTACCGGTTGCGAGACGCCATCGATCACATGCGCCATCCATGGGCGTTTACCGCTGAAATGAGGAAAGTCGAGCGTGGAGAGAGCGAGTCGGAGGAAGATTTTGAGCGGAGGAGGCATTTTGGTGTTATCGAGGTTCGGTACCAGGTACACGCCGAGTCTGCTGCTCAGCTGGAAGCTATCCGTTACCGCGTGAGAGCCGTGCTCGGGCAGGAAGCTGCAGCGGGCGTGGAAGACGTCCTAACCGTCCTCCGTCGCGTTCGTAATGAGGCGGCGAATGCGGTCCACCGCCAAGCATGGGTTCTCAAACAGGCAGCCTTGCTAGGTAGATTCCCATCCGATCAGAACGAGGCTAGCTACGACAACGCGCTCCGAAAATTGAAAGAGTCCGAATCCTGGATTCAGGCTGGCGACGAGGGCGATGACCCAGCGGCAGCTGAGTTGAAGAATGCTGTCAACAGGGCGGAGGCGGCGCTGAGAGACTTCGCCATGATGGAGCCGAAACGTTCATCTAGCTGACCTCACTTGTTCCTCATGAGAAAGATTTCTTCCTCATGAGGAACCGCAGTTGCCTCGCGAACCGAAAGTAGGTTTGAATTCCTACAGTGGGCGTTCTTATGAGCGCCTCAATTCAAGGGCCGTTGATTGACCAGGACGTGGGAGTCCGCTGGTCGATCAGCGGCCTTCTTGTTTGCGGGGTAGAGCAGTCCGGCAGCTCGCGTGGCTCATAACCACGAGGTCGGTGGTTCGAATCCACCTCCCGCTACCAAACGGCCGGTAGTCATGGCCACCACTCAAGCCAGCACATAGGCAGTCGTGAGACGCGCCGCTGGTGTCCGCGCGACCTTGCAACCGCGGTAGTGGTGGGCCATGCCGGCCTTCTTTAATTGGGGGAACCGCGGTTAGCATCAAAGAGCAGATCACAACGGACCTGGCGGTCGCAGGTTCGAAGATCGGGGCGGCCGTGAGCGTCACCGCTGCGACGTGCTCGCCGGGCTACACCCTGAGCGACTGGGCGCTGATCGGCACGATCATCTTCACCATCGTCCAGACCTTCACCGTCATGGTGAAGAACTGGGGTGACTGGTCGGCCTGGTGGACCGCGCGCATGGGCAACGCCAGGCGCCTATGGGCATGGATCCGCCGCCGTGGCTGACCCCAAGCTCAGCACAAAGCGACGCGTCGGCTTTGCCGCCGCGCCGCTGGCGCTGATCGGCGCTTTGGTCGCCGCCCTGGGCACGAACGACTCGGCTCATGAAGGGCGGCGCTACACGCCTTACTACGACTCGGCCGGCATCCTGACCGTCTGTGCCGGCATCACGGGCCCGGCAGTGGTTAAGGGCAAGCGCTACACCGACGACGAGTGCACCAGGCTGGAGACGGTCTACGTGCGCACCATGCTCGGCCACATGGGGCAGTGCGTCCGCGGTGAGTTCGAACTCCACGAAATCAAGGCCCGGGGCCACTTCGCCTACAACATCGGTACCCCGGCATTCTGCGCCAGCACCGCGGCGAAGCGGCTCAACGCCGGCGAGCGCCAGGCCGCATGCACCGAGATGTGGAAGTGGCGCTACGTCACGATCGCCGGTGCCAAGCGCGACTGCGCACTGCTGCAGTGGAGCTCGAAGTGTGGCGGCATCATCGATCGTCGGCAGTGGGAAATGGCCACCCGCGCGCTGAAGAACTACGAGCAGCACATCCTCGACCACCGCAAGTCGCTGGTTAACGCTTTCGCCATGGCCCTGCGCAACGGCGATGCCAGCGACCGGGCTTCGGTGCTCAGCAAGATCGGGGCCTTCAACAAGGCCAACCCGGAGCTGGCCATCACCTCGAGCGGTCTGCGGCAGTCCATCAAGAACCGGGCCCGCTACAGCGACCGGGCTGAGGCCGGCATCGTGCTGGACCCCAGACTGGTCGCGCGGCTGAACAAAGCCGTGACGGAGTAATTGCGGGAACGTTGTAACCCCATCGGACTGACCGGATGAAAGCAATGTGAAGACGCCGGCGCTGGTGCCGGCGTTACCGATACAGGGGTCAGTAACCGATGGACAAGAAGGACTATCAGCTGGTGGCCATTGGAGAAGGAAAGCAGGGGAACGGCCAGCCCATAGACAGCGGTGCCGGTTTTCTTTCCCCTGCAACAGGCTTGGAGGTGGGGCCCAAGGCATCGAGGGGGGGAGGCGGCACTCTCGCCGCCAGACGCTGGAGAAGGGCATGGAAGATGAGCGCCATAAGGCTCAGGTGGTCTCGATGGAGGCCTTCAAGGCAGGCCGCGTGGGGCAGATCCCCCCGGAGTTACTGGACATGTATGACCAGCTGACCCGCGACCAGCACGCGCTGGTGCGGACCTCGATCGTGCTCGTGGCAGCGCTGCGGAGGAGACTGGGCCTGCCGGACCTGTGATCGACAAGGGCCGCTTCGGCGGTCCTTCTACTCAGTTTGACCTAGATCAAGCGAAATTTGCCTATCGAATCAAAGGAAATCCGCGGCGAGCAGATGTTGATTGATATTTTTTCATTTCATCATCAGACTCCACTGGTCGAATTGTTTTTGGATTGATTTTAGAATGGAGTCTTACCGTTACATGTTTCAGGGGGCGTACTTCGAAGGGAACTTTCCAGATTTTCCTTGCCCGAGATGTAGGGCCGGAGTTATCAAGGCAAGGCAGGATACACTTCAGAAGTTTCAGTCAGGATACTCGATAATTGAGTCCGTTGAGGATTGGTGGGACGCCTCTGATGAGGTCTCTAAGTTCAACTTAATGATGATCTGCGATCGTCAAGATTGTGGCGAGGTGGTTGCTGTGCTCGGGGACGTAACTTGGTCGAAAAATCCTGCCGAAGTTGCAGATGATGGCACGCCCATTGGTGATGGTGAATGGGAATGGTTTCTGGTTCCAAAGTGCTTCAATCCCCCGCTGTCTATTGTTAGAGTTCCAGAGGACACTCCAGGTTCTGTGTTTAGTAGCATCCGGCGAGCCAGTTGGAATTTTTGGGCCGATCGACGATCTTCAGCGAATCATCTTCGAGCCGCCCTAGAGTGTCTTCTGGATCATTTGAACGTTGCGCGAAAGGCGAGCAAAGCAAATCGAGGATATCTTAGTTTAAATGCCAGAATTGAACTGCTGGTGGGGATCGATCCAGCCCATAAGAAGATATTTAATGCGCTGCGGAAGATAGGGAATCTAGGTTCTCATGGTGACGAAGTTGGGCGAAATGATCTGCTGGATTGTTTTCAGCTAATTGAGTACGTGCTCGACGCGTATTTCGGCAATAGAAAGGAGAAGGCGGCTGCCATCGCGGATTCGCTGCTTTCTGGTGAAACTCAGTTGCGGTGATTGATTGCGGCGGATAGAGGGTTGTTTGTCCTTAGGGTAGATAATGCGGTCGGATGGATTTGATTCCCGGATGTCGCTGCCGCGTGAATGTCCTCACTGCGCCGCGAATGCGATGTGCTGTAATCCGGCCATGTGCTACTCGGCCATGATCACTGCCGCCTATCAGAAGCTGGTCCGCATGACCGGCGCCACGATCTCCCTGCAGGATTTCGCTGCTTTGTACGTCCATGACCAGGGAAAGAAGTGGCCAAAGACGCCGAAGGCGATGGATTAAGCGTTCCGTGCTGTCGCAAGCCCGGCCGAGCTGGCGGTATGAGCTGAGATCGAACAGTGGAACCGTGCCGAGGCGGCCATTCTGGAGCAGGAGCTGTTCGCGAACCGGAAGCGCCTGGCGGATGCGGAGCGCGCGCCGCAGGTGAAGGAGACCAGGAAGGCCCGGGAGGAGGTGCGGATCGCTGGCAACAAGATCGAACGCGCCCTGGCCAAGCTGGCCGACCTCAAGCGATCTGAACTGAAGGACCGCGACAGCCGGATCTTCCCTGGGGTCTACGCCCCGGTGATCATTTCCGAGGACGGCAAGCTGGTCATCAAGCCCATGCGTTATCAGTGCCGCCTGGCCGGGAAGTCGGCCAACTACGGCCAGCGCTTCCCGGGCACCTACAACGCACGCCGGGATAGCCTGAAGAAATTCTGGGCGCCGGCATTCGGCCACACCCACGGGCTGATGGTCGTGGAGACGTTCTACGAGAACGTGGAAGGTCCGGACGGTAAGAACCAGGTGGTGCAGTTCACCCCGCGTGACCTGCCCCCTTTCTCAGGGCCACTAGCTACTTAGTAGAGTCCAGGTTGGGGAGCATACCGCTCCGGTGGGTCAG
>NZ_JAPTFX010000210.1:0-5684 GCF_030985895.1 Stenotrophomonas sp. Sm6012
GCCATAGGCCGGGCGCGTTCGAGGCAAGACGCCTGCACGTTGGACGGCTGCGCCGAAGGCAGCGCGAAGTGCGGTGCGAATGCACCCGCACTGCACGCGCGACGACACGGCGACGGCCAGCAGAGCGACACGCCCGATGGCACGACAAGATGCACGGCAACGTGCAGCGAGTCGGCGGCCATCATGGGCGGGATTCCAGCCAGACTGGATGCGCGACCCCGATCACGGCGGATGCGCTGACCGGCCCGAAATACCGGCTGTCGAACGACGCCGGGTTGGTCACACTCAAGAGGAACAGTTCGCCGGATTCGAGGCGGCGGCATTGCTGCCAGGATGGCAGCGGCCGGCCCCAGCGGTCGGCAGGCAGCACGGCGGCCGAAGGCACGCCGTCGATGCGGACGACGCGGCCAGTGCTGCACACCTCCTGCGGCGCGACGGCGCCCACGCGCTTGAGCAGCGGCACGCGCGCCGGCAGGTAGCCGCGCTGCGCGGCCAGCGCGGCGGCGTCTGGCGGCAGCGTGGTCAGGACGATGCTGCCCACGGACAAGGGACGTGGCGGCGAGTCGGTGCCGTGGCCTTGCGGATCGACGCGATACCAGCCGACCGCCACGCTGTCGGACGGGTTGTAGATCAGGCGCGGCAGCGGATGCACGAAGGACGCCCAGGCGAGCGCAGCGAGGCCGCAGGCGGACAGGCCCGCCAACACGAGGCGAGCGCGCAGGCGCGAGCGAGGATGCGGCGGGATGCCGGTTGCGCTGGCAACGGCGGATGGAAGCGTCATGGCAGCGTCCTCCCGGTTAGCCAGGCAGCGTGCCGCTCGGCGGTGTATTCGGGCAGCGGCAGGCGTGCAGCGAGCCGGTTGGCGAGCGTGCGCCAGTACGCGGGCGAGACAGCGGCGGGCGCGATGCCCAGCGCCTCGATGGCGTCGATGCACTCCAGCACCGCGCGCACCTGGTTCTCCCCTTCGGCGTGGAGCAGCAAGCGCGCCCCCGGCTGCACGCCGGGGATGCGCTGCGCTGCATCCAGCGGCGTGCAAGCCTGCATCACCATGAGCTGCCAACGCACAGTGCCGTAGTCGTTGGCCTGCCAGCGGATACGGCACAACATGGCGCCCGGCAGGAACACCGCGCAACGGCGCCAGCGGTCGAGCTGGTGCGTGCGCGCAGGTTCGCCGAAGCGCAGGTAGAGCTTGAAGCGTGGTTCGATGTAGGCCAGCGCCACGCGCGTCAGCGGCGCGCTGGCAGGCTGGCCGGCAAGTGCAGCCGTAGCCGCGCCAGCGGCAGGCGAAGCGGATGCAGTCATGGTGCGTTCTCCCTGCGGTGCTCTGGAAACTCCCGCTCCAACAGGCCACGCAGCAGGTCGGCCACGGTCACGCCTTGCGTGAAGGCCGACACCTTGATGCGTGCCCGCATCGCGGGCGTGATGTCGAGAGTCAGACGGGCGGTGTAGAGGTCGCCCTTGCCCAGCGCATCGGCGTCGCCCTGGCGAATCCACGCCTCGGCGTGCGGATTCGCGGGCGGACGCGCGCCGATGCCGACGCGCTTTGCCGTGCGCTTGCTGTTCGATGGCGGCTTCGCGGTCATGTCGGCCACCGCAGCAATTCGTCCACCAGCGCAGTGATTTTGCGTGCGGCGGCGCTGTCGGGTGCCGTCTCGCGTGCAAGCCGGCCAGCGGCCACG
Source organism: Stenotrophomonas sp. Sm6012 (assembly GCF_030985895.1). Classification (NCBI taxonomy): domain Bacteria; kingdom Pseudomonadati; phylum Pseudomonadota; class Gammaproteobacteria; order Lysobacterales; family Lysobacteraceae; genus Stenotrophomonas; species Stenotrophomonas sp. Sm6012. The sequence goes on from NZ_JAPTFX010000210.1 coordinate 1,680, forward strand.
CTATCGGCGAACACGATGCGCTGATGCACTTCCGCGCGCAGCGCAGGAAGCGGCTGGTCGGCGAGTGCCTGGCGTGCTTCGCGCCCGATCACGGTGGTACTGACGCGCCGATTGATGACGAAGGCCGCGCGCAGCGCAGGCCGAAATACCTGCGCCTCGCGGATCACCGCCACCATCTCGGCGCTGGCCCACAAGTCGTAGGGGCTGGGCTGCACCGGGATCAGCACGCGCTCGGCCGCCAGCAGCGCGGAGCGCGCCAAGGCGGCGATGCGCGGCGGGCCGTCGATGATGACGTGATCGGCCCGCCTGGCGAGTTCCGGCGCCTCTTGGTGCAGCGTTTCGCGTGCGAGGCCCACGGCGCTGAACAGCCGTGGCAAGCCTTGCTGGCTTCTGCGCTGCGTCCAGTCCAGCGATGAGCCCTGCGGGTCAGCGTCCAGCAGGACGACGTGCTGGCCGCGCATCGCCAACTCGCCGGCGATGTGCGTGGCGAGCGTGGTCTTGCCGACGCCGCCTTTCTGGTTGAGCAGTGCGACGATCATGGCCTGGCCCTCCATGCTGGAAAGCCGGGCTTTTGCTGCTGCGTTTGTGGCCGCGGGGTGGTTGTCCACCGCAGCGGCGTTTCCCTACTAAAAGTTAGAGAAACTAAGTTAGGGAAGTTAGAGGACGCGCAAGCCCAGTGCTGGCGCGGGTTTGCGGCCGATCGGCACGCCTGATAGCACGATAGTCCCACGCCTGATAGCACGATACCCCGCACGCCTGATAGCACGACACCATTCACAGGCTTTCCCGGAGTTATCCCCGTGCCGTCTGCGGCACGGGCCGGAACGTCAGCAGTTCCATGCCGTTGTCGGGCATCCGCTCGATGCCCAGGACGTAACCGGGCAGCGACTGCCGCGCGACGAGCGCGCGCAGATCGCAGGCGAAGTCGTAGGGCTTCGCGGTGCTGCCGGACTTCTGGTGCAGATAGCGAAAGTCGAACTGCCAGCCGTATGCCTGCTTGCCGCCGTGCTTGCGCACCAGGCGGTACAGCCACCGCTCGATGCCGCCGGTGAGCCGGAAATACGCCGGGTCGATGGTCAGCACCAGCGCAGCGTCGAGCACGCCGGCAAAGAACCAGTCCGGCAGGATCAGCTCGATGCCCAGCGGCGTGCCGCTGGCATCGGCCAGTTCCTTCCATTCGTTGATCCACGAAAAGCGGTGCAGGCGCCGGCCTGTTGTCTCGCGGATGGACGTGGCCACCGTGGTCGATTGCAGGCGATCCAGCGCGGCCTTGAGGCGCTGGTAGTCGCGCAGCGACTTGCCGCGTCCGATGAAGCGCAGGATCTCGTGGGGCGTCGCGCGCATCAGCCGCGACGGGCGCAGGCCCGCGTCCTTCGCTTCCACGATCTGCGAGGCCGCCCATATCAGCACGTCCGCATCCCAAATCGTGGCGATGCCGTGCTCCTGCGTGCCCTCTACGCGGATCGTCACGTTGCCCGCGCGGAAGTCGATGGGTTTGACCCGCTTGGACTTGCCGAGCGAGAAGAACGGATAGGCCATCAAGTCCTGGCTGTCGCGCGGCGCCATGTCGCCGGGCAAGGCGCGGAACAGGTCGAGCTGTTCGCGCTCCTGCAACGACCGCTGCCGGAACGGCAGCGCGGAGCTGGACATGGTGATGGCCTGCCGCGCGCCGCCGATCAGCGCGCACGGCTGTCGGCCGAGTGGTGCTCGGCGTACTCGGGATCGGAAGTCGTCTCGAAGCTGCGGTCGGCGGCCCAGGCATCGAGGTCGGCCACGGCGTACATGACGCGCCGGCCGAACTTGCGAAAGCGCGGACCACCACCGATCACGCGCTGCTTTTCCAGCGTGCGCGGCGACAGCCGCAGGTACTCGGCGGCTTCGTCGTTGGTGAGATAGCGTTGGGGCTGCGCGGCAGCGGTCGAGACAGTGGCGGCAGGCCGCAAAGGAGCGGGACGCATGGTGTGAACCTCCATAGCTTTCAAAGCTCCGGCCACACAGCGCAACCGGATGGAGGCAGTCTCAGAAAACCAAGCTGTCCTGCTCAGGGCCGTTTTGCGTCGTCCTCAAAACGACCCTTCTCAAGCGGCGGAAGCTGTGCTAGGCGGCGATAGCCGCCGCGCATCAGCGCATCGCCGCGCCGTACCAAGCGGCGTACCTTGGAGCGCAGGCCGCCGTCGCTGTACCAATCGGCTGCGGCATCGCCGCCGAACAAGCCTTCGGCCACCTCGCGCAAGGACGCACCCGCTAGGGTTGCGTCGAGCGCCTGCAAGGTGTGTAGCTCAAGCAGCGCGGCGGGTGCCGGCCTGGGCTTCGCAGAAGCCAGGGCCGCGCCGAGCGCACGGTTGCGCGCAGGTGCGGCGGCGCCGCCGCGGCGGGCATAGGCGACAGCCATCCCGTCTTCCAGGCCGGGCGCCAGCGCGAAGCGCAGGCAATGACCTGGGCTGTGCGCCATCAGCGCCAGCCCTTTGCCGTCATGGAGCAGTTGCTTGTGCCCGGCAATGCGCCAAAACGTGAACGCGGGAGCATACTGCGGCGGATCGGCGTCGGGATAGAGCTGCACCACGGCCACATGGCCGGGCAACCAGGCTGGATGAGCGTCGCGCGCATCCAACGCCGGATCTTCCAGCAGGCGCAAGCCCCAGCGATGCGCCGCCTGCTGCGCGGCTTTCGGCCGGCGATGATGGCGCAGCCAGTCGAGCCGGTAATCGGGGTTTCTGCGCAGATATTCCCAGGCCGTCCCAAGGTCGTCCAAGTGCAGCACGTACAGATACGCGGCAGTCGGATACCAGTGCTCGGCGCTGCGATCGACCATGACGCAACCTCCCTGCGAACAGGACTGGCCGCGACAGAAGAACTACGTGCTACATCGGTGTCATCAGAACGAAATGGGTTAAGGGAATAGTTGGGCTGTCAAGTCCGACTGGCTCCGATGCGTTGCGGTATTCGTCTCAATGCTGCGGCGGCAGCGTCCCTCCCGTGGGACGCCGTACAGGCCAGCCTGCCGCAGTCCGCGTCAGGCATCATGTCCGTTTGGATCAGACTGGCGCGGCTACGCCGCAAGAATCTCGATTGAGACCTGCCCGGTATGACACCAGACTGAAAAAGTCACAGTAGGCTGTGTTCAGTCCGGGATAGCCCCGTCGCGCTCGGCCAGCCGGGTGTATTCCGACAGCGTGCGCGTGGGCCGGAAGTAGCGGTCGCGCATCACGGGCTGCTGATGCGGCCCGACGATGCCAGCCAGCTCGGACAGCTTGACCGTTCCTTGCGCCGGCATTCCGATTCCCAGGTCGATGAGGCCCCAGGCGGTGTCGCCATCGGCGGGATCGAGTGCGGCCAGCAGCCAGGTCACATGCGCGTCCGGCGTGAACAGCCGCACCACGGGCACCGGGTCGATGGCCTGGCCAGCGGCACGAGCCTCGCCGTTGGCGAGCAGTTGCGCGCGCTCCGGGACGGTGGCGAGTGGCTGGGGCATGGTTGGCAATCCCACAAATCCAATGATGCACGGATGCGGTTTCACGCCCAAGCGCAGAACCGCCAAACCGGATTTACGCCTTCGTGTGCAAGCACGGATGCGCTTGCGTGGCTTTGCTGGAACCAGCAAATGCGGATTTCCGTAAAGGCACGAAAACGTAGAACACCAAATGAACACTATAGATTGTAGCCCTATAGGGCGCAATGGGCTGTCATCTTGGTTTTTCGAGGGAAACCATAGGTGGCGGCTGGGAACTCATTGGCGAAGGCGTTGAAGACAGTCAGGAAGGCGCGTGGCTTGAGCCAGGAAGCCTTCTCTGACGTGTCCAGCCGCACCTATATGAGCACCCTCGAACGCGACCTGAAAAGCCCGACCCTGCATAAGCTGGCCGAGCTGTGCGAGGTGATGGAGATCCACCCGCTCACGCTGCTGACGCTGGCCTACGCGGGCGACAGCCCGCACAAGGCCGACGAGCTGCTGGCGCAGGTGCGCCGGGAGCTGGAGGCGGTGCTGAAGGAGCGCGGGGGGGGGGG
>NZ_JAPTFX010000211.1:0-5580 GCF_030985895.1 Stenotrophomonas sp. Sm6012
CGGCGCCAGGCGCCGCGTTTTTCCTTGAAGCGGTCGGTCGGCCGGATCAGGCCTTGGCGACAGCCTTCTTCGCCACAGCCTTCTTCGCCGGAGCCTTGGCCACGGTCTTCTTGGCAACCGGGGCGGCGGCGCCTACGGCGACCTTGCTCGCGGTGTGCGAACGGGCGTTGCCGTAGCTGGCGTTGTAGCGCTTGCCCTTGGCGGTCTTGCGGTCACCCTTACCCATGTCTTCAACTCCTCAAGTGTGAAATCTGGTTACCCCGTACTGACACGGGTTCGGCGGGGCCGCCTTGCTGGGCGCCCCCGCGCACGATCGGAAATCCTATCACGGAGCGCCTAGTGCGCGCAGCTGGCGTCGTGCACGTGGCCGTGGTTGAGGCGCAGGTTGACCAGGTGCGCGACACCCACCAGCAGACCACCGATGGTCATCACCACCGCATGCGGCACCGCGTTGTGATGCAGCGGGTCGTACAGCACGCCGGCCCACAGCGCGACCAGGCCTGGAATCAGGAAACCCAGCGCGCGCAGCGCGCCATGCCGGCGATAGCCCCATACCAGGCTGAACAGCCCGAGCAGGGTCACGAACACCACCAGCGCCTGCTCCACGCCGTCGCTCAACCAGAACGACAGGCCCAGCGAAGGCGCCGCCGCCAGCAGCACGGGGATCACCGCGCAATGCACCGCGCACAGCATCGAACCAGTGGCGCCGAATCGGTCGAGCAGGTGGCGCAGGCGTGAGGACAGGGACATGACTTCCAGCAGGGTCGGCGAATCGTTATGGAATAATATAACATCCGTTCCCGACCCGCACGGTTTCCCTCCCCCTGTCCCATCGACGGGATTCGTGCGCCCCGCGATTGATACATTGTAACAAAGGACCTGTCCATGCCCGCCCACACCCCTCGGCTCAAGCCGCATTCCCTGGCCCTGGCCCTCGCTGCCCTGCTGCCGTCCGTCGCCTTTGCTGCCGGCCAGGACAGCGTCCATCGTGACCGCCACCTGACCGAGCTGTCGTCGGTCCAGGTCACCGCATCGCCGCTGCAGGGCGATGCCGAATCGCTGGCGCGCCCGGTCGAGGTTCTCGCCGGAGAACGCCTGGACGAGCAGAAGGCCGGCACCCTCGGCGATACCGTGGCCAAGCTGCCCGGCGTACAGAGCACGTTCTTCGGCCCCGGCGTCGGCCGCCCGATCATCCGCGGCCAGGAAGGCCCGCGCGTTGCGGTGCTGTCCAACGGCATGGGCAACATGGATGCCTCCACGGTCAGCGCCGACCATGCCACCAGCATCGAGCCGTTCCTGGCCGACCAGATCGAAGTGCTGAAGGGGCCGGCCACGCTGCTGTTCGGCAGCGGCGCCATCGGTGGTGCGGTCAACGTGGTCGATGGCCGCATCGCGCGCGAACTGCCGGAGCGTCCGCTCAGCGGCCGTGCCGAACTGCGCGGCAATTCGGTGAACAACGAACGCAGCGGCATGTTCCGCCTCGATGGTGTCAGCGGCAACGTCGTGCTGCATGTGGACGGCCTGGTGCGCAATGGCGACGACTACCGCATCCCGGGTTACGCGGTGATCGACAGCCTGGAAGATCACCACGACCACGACCACGATCATGACCACGATGCGGCCGAGGGCGAAGAACCGCGCCGTGGCCGCCTGGACAACAGCTCGATCCGCACCCGCGCTGGTGGCGTCGGTGCAACGTGGCTGGGCGACGGTGGTTACTTCGGCGTATCGGCCAGCACCTATCGCACCAACTACGGCATTCCCAATGGCGCGCACGTGCACGCCGACGGTGATGATCATGGCCATGACCACGGCCACGACCACGGCGATGAAGAGGAAGGCGGCGATGAGCATGACGTGCGCATCGACATGGTGCAGAACCGCTTCGAGACCAAGGCCGGCATCTACGACCCGGTCTCGTTCCTGAAGAATATCAACGCGCGCGTGGCCTACACCGACTACGAGCACGTGGAGCTGGAGGCTGGTACGCCGTCGACCCGCTTCACCAACCGTGGCATTGAAGCGCGCCTGGAAGCGGTGCAGCAGCAGATCGGTGGCTGGGACGGCGCCTTCGGCCTGCAGTTCGGCAACAGTGATTTCGGCGCCAAGGGCGAAGAAGCCTTCGTTCCGGATACGGGCACCAGGAACATCGGCCTGTTCGTGCTGCAGGAAAAGCAGTTCGGCCCGTTCAAGCTGGAACTGGGCGGTCGCCACGACCAGGTCAAGCTGGACCCGACCGGTGACTACCGTCGCCGCACCTTTGGCGCCACCAACCTGTCCGCGGCGGGCATCTGGAAGCTCAACGACGCGGTGGACCTGCGCATTGGCGTGGACAGTTCCGAGCGTGCGCCGACCAATGAAGAGCTCTACGCCGCTGGCGCACACATCGCCACCCGTTCGCTGGAAATCGGTGATGCCAACCTGAAGACCGAGCGCGGCCAGCGCATCGAGCTTGGCATCCACACCCACAGTGACCGCCTGGACTTCTCTGCATCGGTCTACCAGACCAAGTTCAAGGACTTCATCTACCTGGCCGACACCGGCGTTACCGAAGGGCTGCCGGTCCGTGCCTGGACCCAGCAGGACGCGGTGTTCCGCGGCGCCGAGGCCGAAGCGCTGGTGCACCTGTTCGAAGGCGGTGCCGGTGATTGGGACCTGCGCCTGTTCGGCGATTACGTGAAGGCCAAGCTGGATGGCAGCGGCAGCCGCAACCTCGACATCGCCGTGCCGCACGGCGACCACAACCACAACTACACGGTGGAACTGGCCAACACCGGCTACCTGCCGCGCATCGCTCCGGCCCGCGTCGGTGCCGACCTGCGCTGGTCGAAGGATGGCTGGCGCGCGTCGGTCGGCGCGGTGCGTTACAGCCGCCAGAAGGACGTCGCGCAGAACGAGGAACCGAGCAACGGCTACACCCTGGTCGATGCGCACCTGGCCTACCGTTGGGATCGCAACGCCAGCAACAGCTACGAGGTGTTCCTGGATGGCAGCAACCTGACCAACCGCGAAGTGCGCCCGCATACCTCGCTGCTGCGCGACTACTCGCCGCTGCCGGGTCGTGGCGTCGCTTTCGGCATCCGCGCGTTCTTCTGATCGCGCACGGCGGGGTCGGAGCCCATTGCGCAGGAAAGGGCTCTGAACCTCCACCATCCACGCCTGGCGTGGATCTACAGCATCTCCAACGGGGGCCTTCGGGCCCCCGTTTTCATTTCCGCCAACACCATCACGCAAGCGTCACAAAGATGTGCGTACGACAACAAACGGACAATCCCGTCACTCAATGTCTCGCCAAACGGACATTAATGTCCGAAAATGAACCCATGACCGCCCAACGTGCCGATGCCGCTGCCCGCCGTGCCCTCATCCTCGACGCCGCCGACCATGTGTTTGGCCAGCATGGCGTCACCGCTCCGTTGGACCTGGTGGTCGAACGCGCACAGGTGGGTCGCGCCACCCTCTACCGCAACTTCCCCGACCGCACTGCGCTGATCCAGGCGCTGCTGCAGCGTACGGTCGACCGCATCCGGCGCCAGGTCGAGCAGCTCGGCGACCGCGACGACGCCCTGTTCGAGGTGTTCGAGGGCATGGCCCAGCGCATCATCGATTCGCCTGCCCTCGCCGATTACTGGCGTGCGGTGGATTCGGACGTGCCGGCCATGCGCACCGCGCGCGAGACCGTGCGTGACCTGCTGGAAGCGCCGATCGCCCGTGCCAAGGCCGCCGGCCTGTGCCGCGCCGACCTGGAGAAGACGGATATTTCACTGATCTCGGGCATGCTGGGCGCAGCCCTGCGCGGCAAGACCCGCGACGAGCGCGCCCAGTTGGCCGGGCGAGCCCTGCAGCTGCTGCGCGGCGGCCTCCAGGGAGAACCCAGCGAGGCGCGCTGATGGTCCAGCCCTATCTGAAGCCGGTTCCGGATTGGGAGGAGCACGAGAAGCCGACCATGCCCGGTTCGGCGTCGATGCCCTGGCATCCGCCCTATCGACGCGTGGCCTACGCGCTGGTATCGCTGCTGGTGGCGATCACCGGTGGCCTCGGCAATGCGCTGGTCACCGCCAACCTGCCATTCCTGCAGGGCCAGCTGGCACTGACGCCGACCCAGGGCAGCTGGCTGGTGGCGGCCTACGCGATGGTCAATGTCACCGCCAACCTGCTGGCCTTCAAGTTCCGCCAGCAGTACGGCATCCGCCTGTTCGCCGAGATCGGCCTGGGCCTGTACGCAGCGCTGGCGGTGCTGCATCTGTTTGTCGGCAGTTTCGAGACCACCCTGCTGACCCGCGCCGCCAGTGGCTTCGCCGGCGCCGCATGCTCGACACTGGGCACGCTGTACATGCTGCAGGCGCTGCCGCGCCGCTTCACCGGCAACCTGCTGGTGGTGGGTGTGGGCCTTTCGCAGCTGGCGGTGCCGATTGCCTGGATCGTCTCGCCGGGCCTGGTCGATACCGGCCAGTGGCACCAGCTCTATTCGTTCGAAGCCGGCCTCGCCCTGTGCGCGTTCGCGGCGGTGGTGGTGCTGAAGCTGCCGCCCGGCATCCAGATCAAGGCCTTCGAGCCGATGGACTTCCTCACCTTCGCCCTGCTCGCCCCTGCCGTTGCCCTGCTGGTGATCGTGCTGGCACAGGGCTATACGCGCTGGTGGCTGGATACGCCGTGGCTGGGGTGGGCACTGGTCGCCTCCATCGCGTTGTCCACCACCGCCTTCATCATCGAACACTACCGCCGCAATCCGCTGCTGCAGACGCGCTGGCTGGCCAGCCTGCCGGTGCTGCACTTCATCGTCGGCGCGTTCCTGATCCGCTTCCTGACCACCGAGCAGTCCTACGGCGTGGTCAACCTGATGCGCACGCTGGGCATGGGCCCGGACCAGCTGCGACCGCTGTTCGGCGTGATCCTGGCCGGCGTGATCACCGGCATCGCGGCGGCGGCACTGACGTTCGGGCCGAAGCGGCTGATCGCCCAGTTGCTGATGGCGATCCTGCTGCTGGGCACCGCCGCCTTCTTCGACCAGCACCGCACCAGCCTGGACCGGCCGCACGACTTCTACGTCAGCCAGTTCCTGGCCTCGGTCGGCGCCGGCATGTTCATGGGCCCGCTGATCATGCTCGGCATCTCCGCCGCGCTGAAACAGGGCGTGGACCACATGATCACCTTCCTGGTCACGCTGTCGATCACCCAGACCCTGGGCGGCCTGGCCGGTTCGGCGGTACTCGGCACCTTCCAGCTGCATCGCGAGCAGCTGTACTCCAACGCGTTGACCAGCCAGCTCGATCCGGCCGACCCGGTGGTCGCGCAGCGCCTGCGCGTGCAGCAGCAGCTGTACAGCGCGCAGATCACCGATCCGGTCCTGCGCAGCGCGCAGGGCAGCGCGCAGCTGGCGCAGATCACACGCCGCGAAGCCAATGTGCGCGGCTTCAATGATGTGTTCACCCTGAGCGGCTGGCTGGCCATCGGCTTCCTGTGCTGGTTGCTGCTGCTGTCGCTGCGTACCGCCGTGCTCAAGCAATGGCGCAAGCGCCACCCCACGTCCCCTGCTGCGGCCACGCCGGCCGCGCCCCGTTGAGTTGATCGCCATGCCCC
>NZ_JAPTFX010000212.1:0-5528 GCF_030985895.1 Stenotrophomonas sp. Sm6012
TGGTGGTGGTGGACGTGATTGCGGTTGCCGGCCAGCGGCCGGCACGACCCGTTTCCGCCTTGCGGAAACAGAAACGCGCCCCGTAGGGCGCGCTTCTGCAGCTGGAATCGGGAAGAAGGCTTATGCCTTCTTTTCCGCTTCCAGCTGCTTGCGGATCTGCGCATCGACCGCCGCGATGGCCGTCATGTTCAGGATCCGGCGCGAGGTGGCGCTGGTGGTCAGGATGTGCACCGGCTTGTTCACGCCCATCAGGATCGGGCCGATCGCCACACCGTCGGTGAACACACGCACCAGGTTGTAGGCGATGTTGGCCGCTTCCAGGTTCGGCAGCACGAACAGGTTGGCGCGGCCCTGCAGGGTCGAGCCCGGCAGCAGCTTCTGGCGCAGCGCTTCATCCCACGCGGTGTCGCCCTGCATTTCGCCGTCCACGTTCAGGCGCGGGTTGCGCTTGAGCAGCAGCTCGCGCACCTGGCGCATCTTCAGCGCGTCCTTCGAATCATGGCTGCCGAAGTTGGAATGCGACAGCAGCGCCACCTTCGGTTCGATGCCGAACAGCTTCATGCGGTAGGCCGCCTGCAGCGTGGCTTCGCACAGCTGCTCGGCGGTCGGATCTTCCTGCACGTGGGTATCGACGAAGAAGAACACGCCCTGCTGGTTGATCACGCCGGTCATCGCCGAGGTCGAGGTGACCTTCGGCTCCAGTGGCAGCACGCTGCGCACGTAACCCAGCTTCTTGTGGAAGCGGCCGACGATGCCGGTCAGCATCGCATCGGCTTCGCCACGCGCCACCATCACCGCGGCGATCAGGGTCGGGCGCGAACGCATCAGGTTCTTCGCCGCGGCCACGGTCACGCCACGACGGCCGGTCAGGCCGTGGTAGTACTGCCAGTACTCGTTGAAGCGCGGGTCGTCGTTGATGTTGGTGACTTCAACGTTCTCGCCGATCTTCAGGCGCAGGCCGAGGCGTTCGATGCGCGACTCGATCACTTCCGGGCGGCCGATCAGGATCGGGTGCGCCAGGCCGTCATCGACCACGTTCTGCACCGCCTGCAGCACCACTTCCTCTTCGCCTTCGGCATACACCACGCGCTGCTTGTCGCTGCGCGCGCGGTCGTAGACCGGCTTCATCATCAGGCTGGTGCGGTAGACGAACTGGGCCAGCTTGTCGCGGTAGGCGCCCATGTCGGCGATCGGACGCGCAGCCACGCCCGAATCCATCGCGGCCTGGGCCACGGCAGCCGACAGCTCCACCAGCAGGCGGCGGTCGAACGGGCGCGGAATCAGGTATTCACGGCCGAAGCTCGGGGTCTCGCCACCATAGGCCGAGCCCATGTCGGTGGCGGCACGGCGTGCCAGCGCGGCGATGGCGCGCACGCAGGCGATCTTCATTTCTTCGTTGATCGCGGTCGCGCCCACGTCCAGCGCACCACGGAACAGGTACGGGAAGCACAGCACGTTGTTGACCTGGTTCGGGTAGTCCGAACGGCCGGTGCCGATGATCGCGTCCGGACGCGCGGCACGCGCCACTTCCGGCATGATTTCCGGGGTCGGGTTGGCCAGCGCGAAGATCACCGGATCCGGCGCCATGGTCTTGACCATCTCGGCGGTCAGGATGCCCGGTGCGGACAGGCCCAGGAAGATATCGGCGCCGTCGACGATCTCGGCCAGGGTGCGCTTGTCGGTGTCGCGCGCATAGCGCTGCTTTTCCGGATCCAGGTCGGTACGGCCGGTATGGATCACACCCTCGCGATCGAAGGCCAGGATGTTCTCCGGCTTCAGGCCCAGCTGCACCAGCATGTTCACGCAGGAAATGCCGGCCGCGCCCATGCCCGTGGTCGCCAGCTTCACGTCCTCGATCTTCTTGCCGGTGATCGCCATCGCATTGAGCACGGCTGCGCCGACGATGATCGCCGTGCCGTGCTGGTCGTCATGGAACACCGGGATCTTCATGCGCTCGCGCAGCTTGCGCTCGACCACGAAGCATTCCGGCGCCTTGATGTCTTCCAGGTTGATGCCGCCGAAGGTCGGCTCCAGCGAGGCGATGATGTCGACCAGCTTGTCCGGGTCGGTTTCATCCACTTCGATGTCGAACACATCGATGCCGGCGAACTTCTGGAACAGCACGCCCTTGCCTTCCATCACCGGCTTGCCGGCCAGCGCGCCGATGTTGCCCAGGCCCAGCACCGCGGTGCCGTTGGAGATCACCGCCACCAGGTTGCCGCGCGCGGTCAGCTCGCTGGCCTGCTGCGGGTCGGCCTTGATCGCTTCACAGGCGTACGCCACGCCCGGCGAATACGCCAGCGACAGGTCGCGCTGGGTCAGCATGGGCTTGGTAGCGGAAACCTTGATCTTGCCGGGCGGAGACATCCGGTGGTAATCGAGGGCGGCCTGTTTGAAATCTTCGTTGGACATCGATGTGGGTTACATGAATGGGCAGAAGGGACAGGGGATGATACCCCCGTTGGAGCGTCTGGACCTGTCGCTATCCTGTCGCAGGCATGCTGCGACCGCACAATTCCGTGCCGTATGCGACCAGACCTTGATACCAGCTTCGACGCCTCGCGTGACAGCCGTGGGACGCCTTGAAACGCCGCGGGGCCGTACCACTGTCGTGATCGGCCCCGCGGTACCACACACCTGGATCAGCCCTTGGCCGGCAGCGCCTCGGGCAGCGCATCCACCGGCGGCGGCAGCTCGCTTTCGCGGCCATCCAGCGCCAGCTGCAGGCGGTTGCGGTCCAGTGCGCCTTCCCAGCGCGAGACCACCACGGTGGCCACGGCATTGCCGATGAAGTTGGTCAGCGAGCGGCATTCGCTCATGAAGCGGTCCACGCCCAGGATCAGCGCCATGCCGGCCACCGGCACTTCCGGCACCACCGCCAGGGTGGCGGCCAGGGTGATGAAGCCGGCACCGGTAACACCGGCCGCGCCCTTGGAGCTGAGCATGGCGACCAGCAGCAGGGCGATCTGGTGGCCCAGGGTCAGTTCGGTGTTGGTGGCCTGGGCGATGAACAGCGCGGCCAGGGTCATGTAGATGTTGGTGCCATCCAGGTTGAACGAGTAGCCGGTCGGGACCACCAGGCCCACCACCGACTTGCTGCAGCCGGCCCGTTCCATCTTCTCCATCAGCGACGGCAGCGCCGACTCCGACGAGGAGGTGCCCAGCACCAGCAACAGTTCGGCCTTCAGGTAGCGCGCCAGCTTGAACACCGAGAAGCCGCACAGGCGGCAGACCAGGCCCAGGATGACCGCCACGAACAGGAACGCGGTGAGGTAGAACGAGCCCACCAGCCAAGCCAGGTTGATCAGCGAACCGACGCCGTACTTGCCGATGGTGAAGGCGATCGCACCGAAGGCACCGATCGGGGCGGCCTTCATCAGGATGTGCACCAGCTTGAACACCGGGGCGACCAGCGCCTCCAGGAAGTTCAGCACCGGCTTGCCCTTCTCGCCCACCATCGCAAGCGCGATGCCGAACAGCACGGCCACGAACAGCACCTGCAGGATGTTGCCGTCGACGAAGGCGCTGAGCAGCGTCTTCGGGATGATGTCCATCAGGAAGCCGACCAGGGTCAGGTCATGCGACTTCTCGACGTAGCTGTGCACCGCGGTCTGGTCCAGCTCGGCAGGGTTGATGTTCATGCCGGCGCCGGGCTGCACCACGTGCGCCACGATCATGCCGACGATCAGCGCCAGCGTGGAGAAGAACAGGAAGTAGGCCATCGCCTTGGCGAACACCCGGCCCACGGTGCGCAGGTGGGTCATGCTGGCGATGCCGGTGACGATGGTCAGGAAGATCACCGGGGCGATGATCATCTTCACCAGGTTGATGAAGGCGTCGCCGAGCGGCTTCATCTTCTCGCCGATCAGCGGTTCGTAGTGGCCGAGGATGGCGCCCAGGACGATCGCCACGATCACCTGGAAGTACAGCTGGCGATAGATCGGCAACGGCTTTGCAGGCGCCGGGGCTGCGGTCGGGATGTGCATGGCGTACTCCGGAAGGGGCGTTTTCAGGCACGTACGGCCCCCGGGACAGCACGGGAACCGTTACCGTGGAAACTGATCGCGGGCCCCGTGCTGCATGCACGGGGGGGTGCGACCAATGGACGCCTTTGTACGCGCCAGGCACGCCGGCGCAGATAACCTATTGGTACTAGCCCCCCGGTTCAGGCGGCCACGGTGCCTACACTGGCGCCGCACCGCCCGATCACGGGGAGGCCGGTGGCCCAGGCTGAACGGCCGGGCGTGTCCTTGCGAAAGTTCCGGCCCTTGCGGCCGTTGATGTCCTGTCCACACGCAATCCGAGAGAGCCGCACCCAACATGCGCCCGATTCCCACCTTGCTGGCCCTGTCGCTGGCCGCCCTTCCCGCCTTCGCTTCGGCAGCGGATTTCGACAACTGGCCGACCAAGTACACCTTCGGCGATGGCACCGAGCTGGCCGCCACCGCCAACATCGCCTACGACTACAACGACTTCTCCTCGGCCAGCGGCCTTGAGGACGATGATGCCGTGCGCCGCAAGGAATTCGGCGCAACGTTGAAGAAGAAGGGCGTCTACGACGCGATGGTCTACTACGACTTCCAGGCCGACACCTGGCTGGACGTGTTCGTGCGCTTCGAGAGCAAGGCGTTCTTCGGCCGCGACGTGGGCCGTTTCCGTTTCGGCTACATGAAGACCCCGGTTGGCCTGGACGCGAACACCTCCTCGCGTGCCGGCAGCTTCCTGGAAACCGCGCTGCCGGTGCAGGCGTTCTACGCCGGCCGCCGTACCGGCGTGGAATGGGTGCTGGAGCGTCCGCAGTACCTGCTGCAGGCCGGCGCCTATGGCGGCAAGGACCTGCAGGGTGACAACCCCGGCACCACCCAGGCGGTCCGCGCGGTGTGGACGCCGGTGAAGGCGCCGGGTGATGTGATCCACCTGGGCGTGGCCTACTCGCAGGAAAATCCGCGCGGCTACAGCGATGGCCGCGATGTGCACCACGAAGCCAGCGCACGCCTGCGCGCACGTCCGGAAGCCGGCCTGACCGACATCCGTTACGTCGACTCCGGCGCGCTGGTCACCGCCGACCAGATCCGCCGCACCGGCCTGGAAGGCATCTGGATCCGCGGCCCGTTCTCGCTGCAGGCCGAAGCCCTGCAGGCCACCGTTACCCGCAAGGGCCTGCCCGACTACACCGGCAGTGGCCAGTACGCGATGGCCAGCTGGGTGCTGACCGGCGAATCGCGCCCGTACAACGCCGGTGCCGTGGCCAACATCAAGCCCGCGCACAACTACGGCGCGGTCGAACTGGTGGCACGCTACAGCCGCCTGGACCTCGACGACGGCAGCATCCTCGGTGGCCGCCAGCACGACCTGACCCTGGGTGCGAACTGGTACCTCACCAGCCACTTCAAGTTCCAGGCCAACTACGTGAAGGTCGACGCCAGCCGTCGTGGCGTGCACAGCACGCCGGAAATCTTCGAGCTGCGCGCGCAGATGCACTTCTGACCCCTTCCACGTCAGACCCCGGCGGGCGTGCATGCCACGCC
>NZ_JAPTFX010000213.1:0-5378 GCF_030985895.1 Stenotrophomonas sp. Sm6012
ACAGCAGGTGACGGAAACGACGACGGGCCCCGCAGGGCCCGTCGCGTTGCATCAATGAAGCGGTGCTGCCTGGATCAGAAGCGGGCGCCGATGCCGAAGCCGACGGTCCACGGATCCATCTTGGCTTCGCCGATCTTCTCGCCGCCGACCTTGATGTCCGGGCGGGCGCGCATGTAGCGGGCGTCGGCACGGGCGAACCAGGTGGAGTTGATGTTCATGTCGACGCCGACGGTGCCGATCACGCCCTTGGCATCCTTGAAGCGGATGTCGGTGTCAGCGCCGTTGCCCAGCTTCTCGTTGCTGAAGCTCGACTGGTAGTAACCGACGCCCACGAACGGGCGGAACACGTTGTCAGCCTGGCCGAAGTGGTACTGGCCGCTCAGCGCGATCGGCTGCTGCTCGACCGAGCCCAGGCGGGCATTGTTCGGGCCCTTGAACTTGTTCTCGAACTTGTCGGCAGCGCCCCACAGCTCAACGGCCCAGTTGTCGTTGATGTAGTAGCTGAAGCTGACGGTCGGCGCCGGGCCGCCATCGGTCTTCTTCACGCCGGTGATCGGGTCGTTCTTCGGTTCCAGCAGCGAGATGCCGCCAACAACGGCAAAATGCTTGCCCGAAGCGGTATCGGTGCTGCTGTCCTGGGCGAAAGCGGCCGGCGCGAACGCGGCGGAGGTCAGCAGGGCGAGACTCAGGATACGGATGGAGCGCATGGGGGTATCTCCTAATGTTTCTTGTTTTGGGCCCCCGGTTGCGGGGCGAGCACACCGTAGTCGCCTCAACATGAATCGAATCCGACGCGCGTTAAAAATTAGTTTTATTCGTTCAGCGAGTAGTGCGAAAAGCCTGTATTCATGGGGTTTTCGTACATCCGTGACATTCATTCAGTTGGAGAAGATGTGAGCGCCGCGACGATGTGCATCGGCCTGCAAGCGCAGGTGAACGTGGATTGCAGGGTGCTGCTGCTGGGATCGATGCCGGGTGTGGCATCGCTGCATGAGCAGCGCTACTACGCGCATCCGCGCAATCGCTTCTGGCCGCTGTTGGCGGAAATCTGCGGGTTTGATGCGGGCCTGCCGTATGCACAGCGGTTGCAGGCATTGAACGCCGCGGGCGTCGGCCTGTGGGATGTGATCGGCCAGTGCGAGCGGCGCGGCAGCCTGGATGCGGACATCGTGCGCGGCACGGAAGTGCCCAATGCGCTGCCGTCACTGATCGCCTCGCTTCCTGAGCTGGAGCTGATCGCCTGCAATGGCGCGGCGTCGATGCAGGCGTTCCAGCGCTGGGTGCTGCCCCGGCTGGAGGCGCCGCCGAGGCTGCTGGCGCTGCCCTCCACCAGCCCGGCCAATGCGGCGTGGTCGCTGCCGCGCCTGCGCCTGGCGTGGCAGCCGGTGGCCGACGTGCTGGCGACATCAAGCGGACATCGTCGGGACAATACGCTACCGACTGGTCAAGGCCGCAACCCATGAGCAACAGCGTGTCCCGGCTGCGTGCGTACTGAAAACACCTGTAACGGTTGGCGCTGGACCCCGCTGGCCGCACAATAGACGTTTCCCTACACCAGATTGCCGGAGTTATCCCCATGGCCGAAATCAAGGAAGCACTTGTCCCCGATATCGGTGACTACAGCGATATCCCGGTAATCGAGGTGCTTGTCGCCGTCGGCGACACGGTCAAGAAGGACCAGGGCCTGGTGACGCTGGAAAGCGACAAGGCGACCATGGAAGTGCCGTCCTCGGTGGCGGGCGTGGTCAAGGAACTCAAGGTCAAGGTCGGCGACACCCTGTCCGAAGGCAAGGTCGTGGCGCTGATCGAAGTGGCCGAAGGCGAAGCTGCCAAGCCTGCCGCCGCCGCACCGGCACCGGCCAAGGCCGCTGCCCCGGCACCTGCCACCCAGAGCGCGCCGGCCCCGGCCGCTGCTGCCCCGGCCGCCAGCGGCGGTGCCGTTGAAGCGCTGGTGCCGGACATCGGCGATTACACCGATATTCCGGTCATCGAAGTGCTGGTTGCCGTCGGCGATACGGTCAAGAAGGACCAGGGCCTGGTCACGCTGGAAAGCGACAAGGCCACCATGGAAGTGCCGTCGTCGGTCGCTGGCGTGGTCAAGGAGCTGAAGGTCAAGGTCGGCGACAACCTGTCGCAGGGTGCCGTGGTCGCCATCATCGAGGCCGAGGGCGCTGCTGCGCCGGCTCCGAGCAAGGCGGCCGCTGCCGCTGCCCCGGCCGCCGCCGAAACCGCCACCAAGGTCGAGCCGGTCGCCGTTCCGGCCCAGCCGGACAAGCTGGCCGCCCGCGAAATCGCCTCGGCCGGTACCCCGTCCAGCCCGCCGGTGCAGTTCAATGCCGATGGCGTGCTGCCGGCCAAGGTGCCGTACGCCACCCCGGCGGTGCGTGTGTTCGCGCGCGAACTGGGCGTGGACCTGCTGCAGATCAGCGGCACCGAGAAGGGTGGCCGCATCACCAAGGGTGACGTGCAGAAGTTCGTCAAGGCCGCGCTCAGCGGTGGCGTGCCGGCTGCTGCCGGTGGTGCCGTTGCCGCCGGTGGTGGCCTGAACCTGCTGCCGTGGCCGAAGGTCGACTTCAGCAAGTTCGGCGAGACCGAAGTGCAGCCGCTGTCGCGCATCAAGAAGATTTCCGGCGCGAACCTCGCCCGCAACTGGGCGATGATCCCGCACGTCACCCAGTTCGAGCAGGCCGACATCACCGACCTGGAAGGCCTGCGCGTGGCGCTGAACAAGGAGAACGAGAAGGCCGGCATCAAGCTGACCATGCTCGCCTTCCTGATCAAGGCCAGCGCCGCGGCGCTGAAGAAGTTCCCGGAATTCAACGCCTCGCTCGATGCCAGCGGTGAAAACCTGACCCTGAAGAAGTACTTCCACATCGGTTTCGCCGCCGACACGCCGAACGGCCTGGTTGTGCCGGTCATCCGCGACGTGGACAAGAAGGGCGTGGTGCAGATCGCGCAGGAAACCGGCGAACTGGCCAAGAAGGCGCGCGACGGCAAGCTGGGCCCGGCCGACATGAGCGGCGGCTGCTTCTCGATCAGCTCGCTGGGCGGCATCGGCGGCACCGCGTTCACCCCGATCGTCAATGCACCGGAAGTGGCCATCCTCGGCGTCTCCAAGTCCTCCATCCAGCCGGTCTGGAATGGCAAGGAATTCGCGCCGAAGCTGATGCTGCCGCTGTCGCTGAGCTACGACCACCGCGTCATCGATGGCGCCCTGGCCGCACGCTTCACCACCTACCTGTCGCAGGTACTGGCCGACATGCGCCGCGTGCTGCTGTAAGGCACCGCTTCGCCCCCACCGTGTGGCCGCTGCCCCCCTGGCGCGGCTGCGTGAACAGATGCAGTGACAGCCCGTCGGCCATGCCGGCCGGGCACGAGGAAAACCACCATGGCCACGATTGAAGTCAAGGTTCCCGACATCGGCGATTACAGCGATGTGCCGGTGATCGAAGTGTTGGTCGCCGTCGGCGACACGGTGAAGAAGGACCAGGGTCTGGTGACCCTGGAATCGGACAAGGCCACCCTGGAAGTGCCGTCCTCGGCCGCTGGTGTGGTCAAGGAACTGAAGGTCAAGCTGGGTGACAGCCTGTCCGAAGGCGCCGTGGTCGTGGTGCTGGAAACCGAAGGCGCCGCCGAAGCCCCGGCCAAGGCCGCGGCTCCGGCTCCGGCCGCAGCTGCGCCGGCCAACAAGCCGCCGGTGACCCCGTCGCACCGCGCCCCGGCCGAACCGGCCGCGCCGAAGCCGGCGCTGTCCAGCGGCAAGCCGGCCGATATCGAATGCGAAATGGTCGTGCTGGGCTCGGGCCCGGGCGGCTACACCGCCGCCTTCCGCGCCGCCGACGTCGGCCTGGACACCGTGCTGGTCGAGCGCTACGCCAGCCTCGGCGGCGTCTGCCTCAACGTCGGCTGCATTCCGTCCAAGGCACTGCTGCACGCCGCTGCGGTCATCGACGAAGTGGCCCACGCCGGTGATTTCGGCGTCGAGTTCGGCAAGCCGACCATCACCCTGGACAAGCTGCGCCAGTACAAGGAAAAGGTCGTCAACCAGCTGACCAAGGGCCTGGCCGGCATGGCCAAGCAGCGCAAGGTCCGCAGCGTGCAGGGCGTCGGCAGGTTCGTTTCGGCCAACGAGCTGGAAATCACCGCCGCTGACGGCAGCACGCAGTTGCTGCGCTTCCAGAAGTGCATCATCGCCGCGGGTTCGCAGGCGGTGAAGCTGCCCAACTTCCCGTGGGACGACACGCGCGTGATGGATTCCACCGACGCGCTGGAGCTGGCCGAAGTGCCGGGCTCGCTGCTGGTTGTTGGTGGCGGCATCATCGGCCTGGAAATGGCCACCGTGTATGGCGCGCTGGGCAGCAAGGTCACCGTGGTCGAGTTCATGGACCAGCTGATGCCGGGCGCCGACAAGGACCTGGTCAAGCCGCTGGCCGACCGCCTGAAGAAGCAGGGCATCGAAGTGCACCTGAAGACCAAGGCCTCGGGCGTCACCGCCGATGCCAAGGGCATCACCGTCACCTTCGAAGCCGCCGAGGAAGGCCAGGCGCCTGCGCTGGCGCAGGGCACCTTCGACCGCGTGCTGGTGGCCGTGGGCCGCTCGCCGAACGGCAGGAAGATCGATGCCGAGAAGGCGGGCGTGCAGGTCACCGAGCGTGGCTTCATTCCGGTGGATCGCCAGATGCGCACCAACGTGCCACACATCTTTGCCATCGGCGACATCGTCGGCAACCCGATGCTGGCCCACAAGGCCACGCACGAAGGCAAGCTGGCCGCCGAAGTGGCCGCTGGCCACAAGAAGGAGTGGGTGGCGCGCGTGATTCCGTCGGTGGCCTACACCAACCCGGAAATCGCGTGGGTCGGCGTCACCGAGACCGAAGCCAAGGCCAAGGGCCTGAAGGTTGGCGTGGCCAAGTTCCCGTGGGCGGCCAGCGGCCGCGCGATCGGCATCGGTCGTACCGAGGGCTTCACCAAGCTGATCTTCGACGAGGAGACCCACCGCATCATCGGTGGTGCCATCGTCGGCGTGCATGCCGGTGACCTGCTGGCCGAGATCGGCCTGGCCATCGAGATGGGTGCCGAAGCCGAAGACATCGGCCACACCATCCACGCGCACCCGACGCTGAGCGAATCGGTGGCGATGGCCTCGGAAATCTACGACGGCACGATCACCGACCTGTACATGCCGAAGAAGAAGTAAGGCGCCCGCGCCGTTGCGAACGAAAAGCCCTGGCTTCTGCCGGGGCTTTTTTGTTGGCTGCGGGGCGTCTTCGGCTGTTGTCATCGCGAGCGTTCGGGCCGCTGCGCGGGTGGCAGGCATTTCGACAAATGTCCCCCGTCGCCCGCCTGTGGCGGTCGCCTCCTCCTTTACTTTGTCGAAA